>JBOFUS010000734.1:0-5156 GCA_051652685.1 Beijerinckiaceae bacterium | reverse complement strand
GCTGGAAATCCCGATATCTACATTGGATACTGCATACTGAGGGCTGTTTGTGGCCAAATCCGCCTTGCTGCGCACATGGAGCGTCGTTGCGGCAAAAGGCCCAACGCTTGGTGGTCCATCACTCAAACCATCGTCGATGAGCAGGATCAAATCGGCTGTCTTTGCCGCTTCTTGCGCCCGATCAATTCCCAATCCTTCCAGCGGGTCTGTCGACGCATGAATCCCCGCCGTATCAAACACACGAACAGGTATTCCATTCAGATCGAGACGCACTTCCAGAAGATCGCGCGTTGTTCCCGGAATATCCGATACGATCGCGATATCCGATCCTGCCAGCACATTGAGGAGACTCGATTTGCCCACATTTGGTCTTCCGATGATGGCCACCTTGACGCCGTCGATGACCAACCGTGCGCGTTCTGAAAGCAGGAGCAGTGCTCTCATCTCACTCTGAAGATTCCTAAGAATGTGTCTTATCTCCGTGGCGGAAATCTCGGATGCATCCTCCTGATCCGAGAAATCGATATCGGCCGCGATCAATGCCTTCACTGAAAGGATGTGTGTCCTCCAACCGCGGACCGTTTTCAGCAGTTTGCCCTCCAGGCCAGCAAGCGCCTGTCGCCGTTGCATCTCAGTATCGGCTTCAATCAGATCAGCCAGCGCTTCCGCCCGTGTCAGGTCAAACTTGCCATTCTCGACTGCGCGGCGTGTGAATTCACCAGGCTCAGCCAATCGCAGCCCAGGTATTCGGGACAGAGCGTCAAGCATTCCGCTCACAACCGCTCGGCCGCCATGAACCTGAAATTCAGCGACGGGTTCTCCGGTAAAGCTCTGATCTCCAGGAAACCAGAGCGTCAATCCTTGATCGAGGCGCACATTGGTTCCGGGCATACAAAGCCAGGAGACAGTGGCGAGCCGCGGGATAGGAAGCTTTCCGGCAATCGAGACCACAGCGGCCTCCGCTGCTGGCCCGCTGACGCGAATGACGGCGACACCGGCCCGCCCCTGACCAGATGAAAGTGCATAGATCGTTGATCGCTCAGTCATTGAAACTTCGGCTTCATCAGTTATGCCCGCTTCCAACATACCGGCGAATGGTTTGATCATATGTCTGGAAATCGACTTCTCGCCACCATAAGCATGATGCGGGAGAATCTTCCATTCTGCGCATAAACTTATGGTTTCGCTGGACAATCCTTGTTGTTTAAGTCAGATCCGCGAGTGACCGCAAATATGCTCGAAGTGACGCCAAGTCGCATTGCGTTCGACGGGCTGATCGTGTTTTGCAATGAAGATCGGACTGCATTCCACCTTGGTGTGGATGGGGTTCGACCGAGGAATTGCCTGAATAGAGGCAGGGACAGAGATGGCATCCAGCACCGCGACAGCATCCAGACGTGACTTTCTCTACATCGCCACCGGCGCAATGGGTGTGATTGGAGGCGCTTCGGCGATATGGCCATTTGTTGCACAAATGGCCCCTGATGCCAGCACCAGGGCAGCAGGCGCGCCAATTGACGTGGATCTTGCGCAGATTCCGGAAGGGCAATCGATCACCCTGAAATGGCGCGGGCTGCCAATTTTTGTTCGCCACCGAACAGAAAAAGAAGTAACGGAAGCGCGCGCAGACGACACAAAGGTTCTCCCCGATCCCCAGAAGGACGCTGATCGGACAGGCAATTTCAACAACGCAGAGCAGGCAAGATGGATTATCGTCCAGGGCTCCTGCACCCATCTCGGCTGTGTTCCGGTCAAGAATGCCGGTGACTACAACGGCTGGTACTGCCCCTGCCATGGCTCACACTACGATAACTCAGGCCGCATCAGGAAAGGGCCAGCGCCCAAAAACCTGGTCGTTCCCGAGTTCAGCTTCGTGAGCGAGACCGCTGTCCGCATTACAGGCACACGTTCGGCCGCCTGATTTTCACGTCTCCGAGGAGAAAAACCATGCAAGGTCAATCGACCTACGTCCCCCAGACCGGCTTTACAAAGTGGCTGGAAGCGCGCCTTCCCATCATCGGGCTGATGCATTCGTCCTTTGTCTCCTATCCTGTGCCGAAGAACCTGAACTACTTCTGGACGTTCGGCGGGATCCTGATGATCATGCTGGTATCCCAGATCATCACGGGCATCGTGCTTGCGATGCATTATACACCGCATGTCGATCACGCGTTCCAATCGGTCGAGCACATCATGCGTGATGTGAATTACGGCTGGTTGATCCGCTATCTGCACATGAACGGCGCGTCGATGTTCTTTATCGCCGTCTATCTCCATATTTTTCGGGGTCTTTACTACGGTTCCTACAAGGCACCCCGCGAAGTTCTCTGGATCCTTGGCGTGGTTATCTTCCTGCTGATGATGGCCACGGCTTTCATGGGCTATGTCCTCCCCTGGGGACAGATGTCGCTTTGGGGAGCAGTTGTCATCACGAACCTCTTTTCGGCGATTCCGTTTGTCGGTGAAAGCGTCGTGCAGTGGCTGTGGGGCGGTTATGCTGTCGATAACCCGACGCTCAACCGGTTCTTCTCGTTGCACTACCTCTTGCCCTTTATGATCTTCGGCGTCGTGATCCTGCATGTGTGGGCGTTGCATGTGGTTGGTCAGAACAATCCGACAGGAGTGGAGGTGAAAAGCCTGTCGAAGGATACTGTGCCCTTCACACCCTACGCCACGGTGAAGGATGCGTTCGCGCTGGTCTGCTTCTTCATCTTTTTCATGTATTTCGTGTTCTACATGCCGAATTTCCTCGGTCATGCAGACAACTACATCATGGCAGATGCGTTGAAGACACCGGCGCATATCGTTCCGGAGTGGTACTTCCTACCCTTCTACGCCATCCTCCGGTCAATCCCTGATAAACTCGGTGGCGTGCTCATGATGGGGGCTGCCATCGTCGTGCTTGCCTTCTTGCCATGGCTGGACACGTCGAAAGTCAGATCAGGCAAGTTCCGTCCGATGTTCCGGATCTTCTTCTGGGTGTTTGTCGTTGTGTGTGTGCTGCTGGGCTGGGTTGGTTCGCAGGACACCAGTGCACCCGTGCTCACGTTTGGCGAAACGACGGTGCTGACAATGGTCGGTCTCGGTCAGATCCTGACGCTCTACTACTTTGCGCATTTCCTGATCATCCTCCCGCTCCTTGGTCTTTTTGAGCGAACGGACAAGCTTCCTGCGTCTATCGCGGACTCGGTACTGGGAGGGAGCGCATCGGGGGGCATGGCCATGCCGGCGGGCGCAGCCGCTTCTCCGGAAATCAAGGGTTGAGCGGAAACGCGGACGAAAGAGAATCCAGATGAAACGCCTTCTTCCTGCCCTTGCACTCGGTCTCTTCACCCTCGGCGCGACTGCTGTCCCGGCCATCGCCGCTGGAGATGCTGCGACGCCTGGCCGTCAAAGCTGGAGCTTTTCCGGCCCGTTTGGCAAGTACGACAACAACCAACTGCAGCGCGGCTTTCAGGTGTACCAGAACGTCTGTGCTGCCTGCCATTCCATGTCCAAGCTGTCATTCCGAAATCTGAGCGAGAAGGGCGGTCCAGAGTTCAAACCTGAACAAATCAGGGAACTTGCGACCAACTGGATCATCCAGGTCAAGGATGGACCAAACGACAAGGGAGAGATGTACGAACGGGCAGCGCGGCCTTCGGACCGTTTCCCGTCACCGCACGCCAATGTCGAGGCGGCCAAGCTCGCAAACGGTGGTGCAGCGCCGCCTGATTTCTCGGTTCTCGCGAAAGCGCGTACTTATACCCGAGGTTTTCCTTGGTTTATGTTCGACGTCGTGACCCAATACCAGGAACAAGGGCCTGATTATATCTATGCGCTGCTCGCCGAGGGGTATGTCGATGCGCCAGCAGGTAAAGTGATCGAGCCGGGCCTTAACTACAACAAGTTCATGCCTGGTGAGAAAATTGCCATGGCTGCGCCACTGTCGGACGGACAAGTCGAGTATGCGGATGGCTCTCCGCAAACAAAAGAACAATATGCCAAGGATGTTACAGCATTCATGATGTGGGCTGCTGAGCCAAAGCTCGAAGAACGCAAACGCATGGGTCTCAGTGTCTTGGCATTCCTGTTCGTATTTGCTGGTCTTCTCTACTATACAAAGAAGAAAATCTGGGCTGATGTGAAAAGCGCAGGGGCGTCGGTGGGCCACGCTCACTGATTGATATAGAGCATTCGCATTCTGAAGGCCCCGGCAACCGTCGGGGCCTTTTTCTATTGACGCGTCTGCACGGGGCGTCTTTTCTTTGAATCCTGTCGGGGATGCGAACTGGTGCGTGCGAAGCTTGGAATCATCGGCGGTTCGGGTCTTTACGCATTGCCGGGTCTTGAAGATCGATCCGAGATCGCATTGACCAGCCCGTGGGGCGCACCTTCGGACGTTCTTACAACTGGGAGGATTAGCAAGACCGAGGTGATATTTCTGCCCCGCCACGGTACTGGCCACCGACTTTCGCCCTCCGGAATCAATTATCGGGCGAATATCGACGTTCTCAAACGCGCTGGAGTGACTGATCTGGTCTGCTTTTCGGCCGTAGGCTCCTATCAAGCTGAACTGCCGCCTGGAACGTTTGTTCTCGTCGACCAGATCATCGATCGGACGCACAAACGGGAAACCTCCTTTTTTGGAGATGGTTGTGTTGCGCATGTCCCGTTTTCGCATCCCGTCGGCCCTGAGCTGGCGAGAAAGCTGGAGGCATCGCTTCTCGCACTCGGTATTGCTCACCGGTTCGGTGGAACTGCCGTCTGCATGGAAGGTCCGCAGTTCTCGACCAGGGCGGAAAGCCTCGCCTACAAGGCACAGGGATTCGATGTGGTCGGCATGACGTCCATGCCTGAGGCAAAACTCGCTCGCGAAGCGGAACTCACCTACTCCATGGTTGCAATGGTAACTGATTTCGATGCGTGGCATCCTGAGCATGACGCTGTCGATGTCGCTATGGTGGTCGAGCAGATGCAAATTAACACCGAACACGCCCGGCAAGTGATCGCGCATCTTGCTGCAGATTTTCCAACAGAGCGAACGGCGTGTTCGGCCCGCTCTCATATTGCGCTGAACGGTGCCATCATGACGGCTCCTTCCGCCCGCGATCCGGATCTTGTCGCTCGCCTCGATGCCGTGGCCGGTCGTATTCTCTTTGACAGAAATTCACACC
>JBOFUS010000733.1:0-1178 GCA_051652685.1 Beijerinckiaceae bacterium | reverse complement strand
TTCAAGTATGGTTCGGGCACGGGCTCGAACTTTAGCCGCCTGCGCGGCGAGGGCGAGAAGCTGTCGGGCGGCGGTCGCTCGTCGGGCCTCATGAGCTTCCTCAAGATCGGCGACCGGGCGGCCGGCGCGATCAAATCCGGCGGCACCACGCGGCGTGCGGCCAAGATGGTGGTGGTGGATGCCGACCATCCGGATATCGAGAACTACATCGACTGGAAGGTGAAGGAGGAGCAGAAGGTTGCGGCCCTCGTCACCGGCTCCAAGCTCGCCAAGAAGCACATGACGGCGATCATGAAGGCCTGCATCAACTGCGAGGGCCCCGGCGACAGCTGCTTTGACCCCGAGAAGAACCCGGCGCTGAAGCGCGAGATCAAAATGGCCCGCCAGGTCATGATCCCGGACAACTACATCAAGCGCGTCATCCAGTTCGCCAAGCAGGGCTACAAGGACATCTCCTTCGAGGTTTATGACACCGACTGGGATTCCGAAGCCTACCTCACGGTTTCCGGCCAGAACTCGAACAACTCTGTCTCGCTGAAGGACGATTTCCTGCGTGCGGTCGAGACCGATGGCGACTGGAAGCTGACCGCCCGCAAGGACGGCAAGACCATCAAGACGCTCAAGGCGCGCGACCTGTGGGAGAAGATCGGCTACGCCGCCTGGGCCTCGGCTGATCCGGGCTTGCACTACAACACCACGATGAACGACTGGCACACCTGCCCGGCGGCTGGCCCGATCCGCGCGTCGAACCCGTGCTCGGAGTACATGTTCCTTGATGATACGGCCTGCAACCTCGCCTCGCTGAACCTGCTGCAGTTCTTCGACACGGCGGCCCGCAAGGTCGAGATCGAGAACTACGAGCATGCCGTCCGCCTCTGGACGATGGTGCTCGAAATCTCGGTCACGATGGCGCAGTTCCCATCCAAGGAGATCGCGCAGCTTTCCTACGAATACCGCACGCTGGGCCTCGGCTATGCCAACATCGGCGGCCTGCTGATGACGCTGGGCTTGCCCTATGATTCCGACGAGGGCCGCGCCATCGCCGGTTCGCTCACCGCGATCATGACCGGCGTCTCCTACGAGACCTCGGCCGAGATGGCCAAGGAACTCGGCCCCTTCCCCGGCTACAAGGCGAACGCCGCCAGCATGCTGCGCGTCATCCGCAACCACCGCCGCGC
>JBOFUS010000732.1:0-4583 GCA_051652685.1 Beijerinckiaceae bacterium | reverse complement strand
TTGACGCTTGTGGCCGGCGGCGAAGACACGCTGCGCGCCTTCCTTGAGGAGCGGCTTTCCGGCGATGTGGCAACGGAGCGTGCGGAGAACACCATCAAGGTCGATGCGGCGCTGACCGCCGCAGCGCTGACCGCGGAGCTTGCAGCCGACATCGCGCGGGCTGGCCCGTTCGGCCAGGGTAACCCGGAGCCGCTGATTGCCTTGCCCGCGCACCGTCTCGACGACGTTATCCCTGTCGGCGCGGCGCATCTGAGGCTGCGTTTCCGCGACGGCGGCGGGACGGTGGCGCAGGGCATTGCCTTCCGTTCGCAAGGCCAGCCGCTCGGCGAGGCGTTGGTGAGGGCGCGCGGCACGAGCGTTCACCTGCTCGGCAGCCTGCATGTGGACCGCTGGGGCGGCCGCGAGCGTGTTGATCTGCGCGTCATGGACATCGCCACGCCGAAAGGCTGACGCAAAAACTCTGCCGTCGGCGAAGAATTCGCCGGGATGAGCCGCAAAAGCGGTTGAACCTGCCGTGCCGCCGGACTAAGGAGCCTTCGCGTGCGCCCTTCGTCTATCGGTTAGGACGGCAGCCTTTCACGTTGCAGAGGCGGGTTCGACTCCCGCAGGGCGCGCCATTGTTCCAAAATTTTCTTCGGTAATGAGGAACAAGCCGGTTCGTCCGGCACGGTCAAGCAACGGGGTGAACCCATTTTGGCCGGGCTATCGGCCAACCGCCTCACCACACCCGATGCTTGGCGAAGCACCCAAACTGGCAGATTTGATGTAGTTGGCTTCCAATCGTCCGCACTTCATGATCGGATAGGAGGGCATTGTCATGGCGATGAAAGACACGATCAACGTATTGAACAGAATGGCGGCCGATGGGATCGTCAGCCGATACGCGATCGGCGGGGCAGTGGCTGCCTACAATTATGTGGAGGCGGCCTCTACCGACGATCTCGACGTACTTGTCTCGCTTGACCGTTTTGAATCTACACCCGGAAGCGGTTTGGTCACGCTGGGGCCAATCATCGAATATCTCAAGGACCTTGGCTACGACACTTGGGAAAAGGAAGGTCTCATGATCGAGGGGTGGGCGGTTCAATTTCTTCCTGTTTCCAACGCACTGAGCCTCGAAGCATTGGAACAGGCCGTTGATGTGGAAATGAGCTTCTTCCCTTCTGATCCCATTATCTCCACACGAGTTCTATCGGCTGAACACGTCATGGCTACGGCTCTCGAGACGGGTCGACCAAAGGACTTCACTCGTTTGATCTCGTTCATCGAGACCTACGATCATGATGTTGAACGTTTCTGTCGCATACTCACACACCATGACCTTATCGACAAGTGGCGTTCTTTTTGCTATCGTTTTGAGATCGTTGATGTTTGTCTTGATAACAAGGGTTTGAGATGAGCGAGCCGTCCATCGACATCAGTGACATTCTCGCTCGCAAGAGCGAAGGACGTCGCTCGCTTCAGACGCTGTCGATGGCCGAGAAGATTTTGCGGATGGAGGCCTTACGGAACCGGCTTTCACCGTTCAAGGCAATGCGTGAAGGCCGCAAATCTGCATCTTCTGAAGATGCTCCGGGGTCCGCTCAACGGCCGAAAGATGAGATTTTGGACCGCTGAGCAGGGAAACCTTCCACCTCGTAATTTTGCCACGTGCCTGTCGCCTGAATGACAATGAAACGTCATGGTCCCTTAGCACCGCCGTCAAACAGGCCCACTAACTGACGCTCTATCGGGACCGCGCATCGCGCCCGCAGGAGGTTTCAATCCCATGCTCAAGACATTCATGGCCGCGACGCTCGCGGCGACGGCGCTTGTCGCCACGTCGGTGGCGGCAAGCGCCCAGACCCGCCAGAAGTTCGATTACTGGTATGGCCTCACCGGCCAGCTTGGCGAAGTGATGGAGCTGCATTGCAAGCGCTTCAACGACAGCCAGACGAAGTACGAAGCCGTCTGCACCGGGCAGGGCGGCTACGACAAGGCTGAGCAGAGCACCATCGCGGCCTTCCGCTCGCGCCAGCACCCGACCATTGTCCAGATCTATGACGCAGGTACCGTGAACTTCATGCTGTCCGGCGCGACCTACAACGCCGTGCAGTTCGTCAAGGACTTCAACATGAAGGTGAAGTGGGACGACTTCTTCCCCGGCATCTCTAACTATTACGCCACGTCGAAGGGCGAGATGTGGTCTTTCCCCTACAACTCCTCGACCGCGCTGCTCTATTTCAACAAGGACCACTTCGCCAAGATCGGCAAGACCGAAGGTCCCAAGACCGTTGAAGAGTGGTTCGACGCCGTCCGCAAGATCAAGGCTGGTGGCCACGCCGAGTCGGGCTTCTGCTTCGACTTCGACACCTGGATGCCGCTGGAGCAGTTCTCCGCCATCCACAACCTGCCCATCGCCACGAAGAACAATGGCTATGATGGTCTTGATGCCGAGATGGTCTTCAACAAGACCAAGTTCGCCGACTACATGAAGGACTGGAAGAAGCTGCTCGATGAAGGTGCATCGCGCATCGCCACCGCGCAGACGGGCAAGACCATCCTGCAGGGTTTCGCGGACGGCACCTGCTCGACTGTGCTGACCTCTGTCGCCAACCACGGCGTGGTGGGTTCCACCGTCAAGGCCGGCACCAACTGGGGCGTCACGATGCTTCCGGTCTATGCCGGCACCGAGCGCAAGAACAGCCTCGTGGGCGGTGCTTCGCTCTGGATCATGGCAGGCAAGGCGAAGGAAGAGTACGAGGCGGCGGCTGCCTTCCTCGACTACATCTCGTCCACGGCCGAGGTGAAGTGGATGCCGACGGTCACCGGCTATATCCCGGTCACGCAGTCGGCTTACAAGGAAATGGTTGCCGAAGGCTTCTACAAGCAGCCTGACAAGGCCGGTCGCGAGATCGCCATGGAGTCGCTCACCTTCACGCCGCCGACGCCGATCTCGCGCGGTATTCGCCTCGGCAACTTCACGCAGATCCGCGCTGAAATCCGCGCCGAGCTCGAAGGTGCCTTTACAGGCAAGAAGGACATGCAGACAGCGCTCGACGAAGCGGTGACCCGCTCCAACGGCATCCTGCGCCGCTTCGAGCAGACCATGCGTGACCGCAAGCTGCCGTAATCCTCCTGTCGCAAACTGGGCGCACCCGAACATCTTCGGGTGCGCCTTTTCGCATCTGTCACCAGACAAGCATCCACGTTCAGGTTTTCATGCTCCGCCGTGCTCATTTCGGATCGACCTGGATCGCCGCTGCCCTCATCGCGCCGCAGCTGATCCTCGTCTTCATCTTCTTCTATTGGCCGGCAGTGCAGTCGCTGTTCTGGGCGCTCACACTGGAGCCGCCCTTTGGCGGCGGCAATCAGTTCGTCGGCATGCAGAACTTCAACACGGTGTTCGGCGACAAGCTCTACTGGAATTCTGTCCGCGTCTCGGTTCTTTTCGCCATCTGCTCGACATCGCTGACGCTGGCGATCTCCCTGCTTCTCGCGACCTTCGTTGACCGGCAGCTTGCCGGCTACCGCGTCTATCGATTCGTCTATTTCTGGCCCTACGCCATTGCAGCGCCTGCGGTGGGCCTTGCCTTCCGCTTCATCTTCGCGCCCGAGGCCGGCTTTGTCTCCGCGATCAACAAGGTGTTTCCCAACCTGTGGAATCCGGCGCTTGATGGCGTGGACGCCTTCATCCTGATCGTGCTGGCCAACTCCTGGAAGATGATCGCCTATAGCTTCATTTTCTTCCTTGCCGGCCTGCAGGCCATTCCGCGCACCATCACGGAAGCCGCAGCCATGGACGGTGCCGGCGTGATGCGCCGCCTGCGCGATCTGCAGTTGCCGCTGCTGGCACCCACCTTCTTTTTCCTGCTGGTGATCAACATCACCGAAAGCTTCGTGGACAGCTTCGGCATTGTGGACATCATCACCGGCGGCGGCCCGGCGCGGGCGACCGATCTGATGGTCTACAAGATCTATTCCGACGGCTTCAAAGGCCTCGATTACAGCCTCGCAGCTGCCCAATCCATTGTGCTGATGGTGCTGGTGGTCAGCCTTACCTTCGTCCAGTTCAAGTATGTCGAGAAGCGCGTGCACTATGCGTGAGCCGCGATCATCATTGCTGCACGACCTTGTCCTGAGCCTGTCGAAGGATGATCAGGCGCTCTCCGGATGCCCGGCGTTCACCCTTCGACAAGCTCAGGGTGAGGTGAACGACAAGGCACAGGTGCCGTCATGATCGAGCGTACCCCCATCCTGAACTTCTGCACGCATCTGGCGATGGTGATCGGCCTCGTGCTCGCCGCGTTGCCGATCTACATCGTCTTCGTCGCCTCGACGCATGATCTGCCTACGGTCAACACCGTACCGATGACGCTGATACCGGGCGGGTTTGCCTGGGAGAACTACGCCAAGGTCTGGACCAAGTCGGATTTTGGCACCAAGTTCATCAATTCCTTCATCGTCGCCATCGGCGTGACGACGGGCAAGATCGCCATTGCCGCGATCACCGCCTTTTCCATCGTCTTCTTCAACTACCGGCTGAAGATGTTCTTCTTCTGGCTGATCTTCATCACGCTGATGCTGCCGCTGGAGGTGCGTAT
>JBOFUS010000731.1:0-5929 GCA_051652685.1 Beijerinckiaceae bacterium | reverse complement strand
TTGCGCAAGCGAAGCAGGCCGGCCTCCGGCCGCGCCTCATAGGGCACATTCGCCCATTGGGGACCACCGACAGCCCCAAAGAGCACCGCGTCCGCTGCCTGTGCGCGTCCCATCGCATCATCCGAAATCGCGACCTTGTGGGCGTCGTAGGCAGCGCCGCCGACCAGATCCTGCTCGATGTTGAAACCAGCCACACCTGTTTTCTCGAACCATCGGGCGACTTTCGCGGCCTCTTTTGCCACTTCAGGGCCTATGCCGTCGCCGGGGAGCAGAAGCAGGTTGTAGGTTGCCATGGGAGAAGAACCGTTCGTTAACCAAACCGCGATGTCATGTCGCGTGGGCGCTTGCCTAATGGCTGACGTTTGCAGGCGCAAGCGCGCCTGCCGATTCGTCGGCGATTCGTTCCGACTGCGTACCGGTGGCGGGAGACCCTGCGCCGGAACGGGACAGGCTTGCGCCTGTCTGGTTCATCTTCCGTAAACCATAACGGAAGCGGAACAGTGCTGAACACGGCATACCCGATTGACGCAAGCATCTGAAACACAATTCGAATCATCGCTGCCGATTCGTGCCGCTCCTGTTCACTGCAGGTTTCAGACGGGCAGCAAACGGCCAGTTCCGGGACAGCAAGCCCCTGCTTTGATTCATGTTTCACAATCCATGGGACTCGGAGTCTGCGGATCGATCCGAATCTGCGTTGACCGCAAGACGATTCGCGAATCCGAAAAGGCAGAACCGATTCGTAACCGTTTCGTTCCCGATTCATTTGGGGACTGAGAGGAACAGGCATGGATCGGCACATCGATGCGGGAAATGTTTTCATCCGCCGTGAACCATAAACCACGGGAAACTTGTCCCGGTCGGCTGTGCCGGCGTCAGAAGAGACTTCCCTGATCACTCGAACCGCCATTGGCTTTTTTCGCTTGCCGGCGCGGTGATTCGCGGCCTGCCTCCGGTGCTGCAGCGGGCGGCAGCTGCACCTCCGGCCCATCGTTTGCCACCTTGTTGATCGCACGGCTGATCCCCACCATCTCGAGCAAGTCCTCAGGCGGCGGGCGCAGCAGCGCATGGGCTTCCGCCGGCGGTGTCTCGGGATCGAGCCAGGCAGCGAAGTGTTCCGGCGGCAGGATGACCGGCGAGCGCTCGTGGATCGCCGAGATCATGCCGTTGGCGGTGGTGTTGACGAGTGCGGCGGTATCGATCTCGCTGCCATCCGCGGCGTGCCAGGTCTCGTGCAGCGCCGCGAAGGCGAAGATGCCCCGGTCCGGCCGGCGCAGCAGGAAAGGACGGCTCTCGATGGGCCGCTGGTTGTTCTGGCCGAGGCGCTGCCACTCATAGAAGCCATCGGCGGGCATCAGCGCACGGCGGCGCTGGAAGGCGGCACGGAAAGACGCCTTTTCCCGCACAGTCTCGGCGCGGATGTTGATCACCAGCGGAAACTCGCGGATGTCCTTCACCCAGCCGGGCACGAAGCCCCAGCGCATCAGCGTGAAGCGACGCTTTCCTTCAGCCAGATGCACGACCGGGATGGGCTGTGTCGGGGCTACATTGTAACGCGGCGGGAAGTTGGGCCGCTCCTCATAGGCGAGGAAAGCGCGCATGACTTCTGGCGTGACGGTAATGGCATAGCGGCCGCACATAGGGGATCGCTAGCATGGCTTGCATGATCCCGCGAGATATGGCCTTGCCACTGCCGTCATGAGCCATATCGTCCCCTTCGACCAAACTCGCCCCGAGCCGGGACGGCTTGAGCAGGTGTCGCCTTTGATCCGGAGATGGGTGCTCTCCAACCCCGGCCCCTTCACCTTCACGGGGACCTGTTGCTACGTCGTCGGCAAAGGCTCGGTGACGGTGATCGACCCCGGCCCCGGCAAGCCCGGCGAGGCGGAAGCGCTGCTTGCGGCATTGGGGCTGGAGAGTGTCCGGCAGATCATCGTCACGCACACCCACCGCGATCATTCTCCCGGCGCGCGTGCCCTGAAAATGTTCACCGGTGCTCCGATCCTTGGCTGCGGCCCCCATGTCGCGGCGCGGGAACTGAATCTTGGCGAGATCAACATCCTCGACGCCAGCGCCGACATAGACCATGCACCGGACCAGATGCTTGCCGACGGCGACGAGGTCGAAGGGAACGGTTTTCGTCTCCACGCCATCGCGACGCCCGGCCACACCATGAATCACCTTGCGTTTTCCCTGCCGGAAGAGCGGGCGCTGCTGTCGGGCGATCACGTCATGGCGTGGTCCACTTCCATCGTTGCACCGCCGGATGGTTCGATGGCGGCCTATATGTCCTCGCTCGAGCGGCTGCGTGGCCGCGACGACGAAATCTACTGGCCGGGCCATGGTGGCCCTGTGAGAGATCCTGAACGCTTTCTCAGGGCCATGATCGGGCATCGCAAAATGCGCGAGAACACTATTCTCACTGCAGTGCGTGATAGCGAGATGACCATTCCCGCGCTGGTTGATCGGCTCTATGTTGGCCTGGTACCCACGTTGAAAGGTGCCGCTGCCCTTTCGGTCTTCGCCCATCTTGAAGATTTGGTTGAACGCGGCCTTGTCAGCGTTGACGGCCCGCCAACGCTGGATGAACGCTACCGGGCGGCCTGAGCGACGAACGGCAACGCTCACCGATATTCGTTGACCCCATGATCGGCGAATGACAGATTTCAGCGATATTGAACAGACAAGAAGCCGTGCAGGAAGGCCCCCGGCAGATGAGCGACACGGTTCTGGTGAGCCATCTGGACGGTGTCGCGACACTGACCCTGAACCGGCCTGATCGCCTCAACAGCTTTACCGTCGAGATGCACGGTGCGCTGATGGCGGCGCTGTCAGTCGCTGCTGCCGGGCACGCGATCCGCGCCATCCTGCTGACCGGAGCCGGGCGCGGCTTCTGCGCCGGACAGGATCTTTCTGACCGTGCCGTGGCACCCGGCCTGGAGCGCCGCGATCTCGGCGAGAGCCTTGAACTCCGTTACAATCCGCTGGTGCGCGCGATGCGCTCTTGCTCCAAGCCCATCGTGGTTGCCGTCAACGGCGTGGCGGCCGGGGCCGGGGCCAATCTGGCCTTGCATGGCGACATCGTGCTGGCAGCGCGATCTGCGAAGTTCGTCCAATCTTTTGCGAAGATCGGCCTGATGCCGGATTCAGGCGGCACCTGGACGCTGACGCATCTGTTGGGCGAAGCCCGCGCCAAGGGGCTGGCTTTGCTGGCAGAGCCGCTTTCAGCCGAACAGGCCGCCAACTGGGGGCTGATCTGGAAAGCGGTCGATGATGCCGACCTGATCGCGGATGCAAGCGCAATCGCCCGCCATCTCGCTTCGCAGCCGACGGAGGCAATGGCAGAAATCAAGCAGGCGATCCACGCTGCCGCGACTGGCACACTCGACGCGCAGCTTGATCTGGAACGCGATGGTCAGCGCCGGCTGGGCTACTCCGATGACTATGCCGAAGGCGTCGCGGCTTTCATCGAGAAGCGCCAGCCAAATTTCGGGGGTCTTGCAAAATTACGGGGTCTTGCAAATTTCCGGGGCCTTGCGAATTTCCAGGTCCTGGAATGAACGATCTTTCTCCCGACGATACCGCACGCCTCGCCGCCGCCGCCATGTGGGCGGAGGACAAGGCCACGCAGGGGCTCGGCATGGAACTGATCTCCGTTGCGGATGGCCGTGCCACAGTCGCGATGACTGTACAGGAGGTCATGACGAACGGGCACGGCACCTGCCACGGCGGTTTCATCTTCGCGCTGGCCGACAGCGCCTTCGCCTTCGCCTGCAACAGCCATGGCCAGCGCGCGGTCGCGCAGCATTGCAGCATCAGCTACATCGCGCCCGGCCGGCTTGGTATGCGGTTGATTGCTGAAGCAGTCGAGCGCCAGCGCGGCGAGCGCTCGGGCATCACCGATGTCACAGTACGCGATGCGGCCGGTGCAACCATCGCCGAGTTCCGCGGCCACTCGCGCACCGTACCGGGTTCGCTGTTGCCCGCCGCCTGATCCGCCATGCTTGACCTGACCCCGCCCCGAAATTCACTTGATCCCATCGAGATCGCTTCCCGCGACGAGATCGCCGCGCTGCAGCTTTTGCGCCTCAGGGCGACGCTGAAGCGCGCCTACGAAAACGTGCCGCACTACCGCAGGAGTTTCGACGCGGCGGGCGCGCATCCCGACGATTGCCGAACGCTTGATGATCTGGCGCGGTTTCCCTTCACGCAGAAAGCGGATCTGAGAGACAACTACCCCTTCGGCATGTTCGCCGTGCCCCGCACGCAGATTGCGCGCGTCCACGCCTCCTCGGGCACCACCGGCAAACCCACCGTCGTCGGCTACACGGCCAACGACATCGACATGTGGGCCAGCGTCATGGCCCGCTCCATCCGCGCGTCAGGCGGCCGGGCGGGCATGATCTGTCACGTGGCCTACGGCTATGGACTGTTCACCGGCGGGCTCGGCGCGCATTATGGGGCGGAGAAGCTGGGTTGCACTGTCATTCCCATCTCTGGAGGCATGACCGAACGGCAAGTGCAGCTGATCGAGGATTTCCGCCCCGATATCCTCATGGTGACGCCGAGCTACGGTCTCGCACTGCTCGATGAGTTCCAAAGGCGGGGGCTGGACCCACGCGGTACATCGCTCAAGGTCGGCATCTTCGGGGCCGAGCCCTGGACGAACGCCATGCGCGGCGAGATCGAACAGGCGTTCGACATGCACGCCGTCGACATCTACGGCCTTTCAGAGGTCATCGGCCCCGGCGTTGCCAACGAATGCGTCGAAACCAAGGATGGGCTCCATATCTGGGAGGATCACTTCTATCCTGAAGTGATCGACCCCGAAACCGGCACAGTTCTGCCGGACGGGCAGCGGGGCGAACTGGTCTTTACCTCGCTGACCAAGGAGGCCATGCCAATCATCCGCTATCGCACGCGCGATCTGACGCGGCTTTTGCCCGGCACCGCGCGCAGCATGCGGCGCATGGAGAAGGTGACGGGCCGCAGCGACGACATGATGATCGTGCGTGGCGTCAATGTCTTCCCGACGCAGATCGAGGAGAAGCTGCTGCAACTGGACGCGCTCTCCGCCCATTACCAGATCGTGCTGACACGCGAGGGGCGCATGGACGAGATGGAGGTGCGCGTCGAGGCGCGGGTGCAGGCCACCGAGTCTGCCGAGGCGGATGGTCGCGTGCTCGCCTACCGCATCAAGGAAACGATCGGCATCAGCGCCAGTGTGCGCGTGCTGCCCCCGGAGGGCATAGAGCGCTCGCAGGGCAAGGCCAGGCGCATCGTCGATCTCCGGCCGAAGGGCTGACGGCGGCATGGCTCGCATCCTTGCCGCCGGACGTGGCAACAATCATCCCTCGATCAAGGTCCTGCATGCCGAAACGCCGTTGCGGGTCTGGTCTCTCGTCGTCACGGTCTTCGGCGACATCGTCATGCGGCAGGGGGCTGACCTTTCACCGCCACCGCTCTGGTCCGGGCCACTGACCGAACTGATGGCGCTGGTTGGCGTGGAGGCCGGACCGCTGCGCACCAGTCTTTCACGTCTGGTTGCGGCGGGCACGCTGGAGCGCGGCAAGGAAGGGCGCAACACCTTCTACGGGCTTAGCAAGGACAGCCGCCTTGCGTTTGCAGCCGCCGCCGGGCGCATCTATGGCAACAGCCTCACGCAACCCACCGGGTTCTGCCATCTTGCGCTCATCGACCGTGCGGTGGACCGGCTGGCGGCGCGGGAGGCCCTAGTGGCCGACGGCTGGCGCTTCATGGGTCCAACAACCGCGCTTCGCCCCGAGTTTGCGGATATGGCCCCGCCAGCCCTGCCGCCCGGCGCGATCCATGGGAAAGCCCGCTTTGACGCGCCGCTCGCGACGGCTGTCTTTGACACTTTCGATCTTGCGGCGCTCGACGCAGGCTATGTGCGCTTTCTGGCAACATT
>JBOFUS010000730.1:0-12923 GCA_051652685.1 Beijerinckiaceae bacterium | reverse complement strand
GCGTGAGACGGAAGCCGCGATCGCCGCCAAACCGCGCGGCTGAGGCCGCGCATTTCAGACCTTGCGTTTCAGACCTCGACCGGTCGTGCGTCGCGTCCAGCCGCGCCAAACACGCGAACGTAGTGATCGATCTCGGCTTTCGGTCCTGTGGCTTTTTCAAGATTGTCCGATAGCTTCACGGCAGGCTTTCCATCCACCGCGGTGATCTTGCAGACGAGGCTGATCGGATCGAGCAGCGGCATCGGCTCTGCCGCGCAGCCCCGGAAATCATTGGTCAGGTTGGTGCCCCAGCCGTAGCCGATGCGGATGCGCCCGCGAAACTGGCGGTGCGCCGCTTCGATGCTGTCGATGTCGAGACCATCCGAGAAGATCACGAGCTTGCCCTGCGGGTCGCGCCGGCGGGCCTTGTACCAGGCGATGATTTCCTCGCCGGCTTCCGCGATGGGCTTTGAATCGGGGCGGAAGCCCGTCCAGTCCGCCACCCAGTCGGGGGCCCGCTCCAGAAACGCTGCCGTGCCGTAGGTGTCGGGCAGCACGATGAGCAGGTTGCCGTCGTAGAAATCCTTCCACATGTCGAGTACGGCGTAGGGCGAGGCGCGCAGTGCCGCTTCGTCGCCGGCGAGCGCGGCATAGACCATCGGCAATTCGTGGGCGTTCGTGCCGATCGACTCCAGATCGTTCTCCATGGCCATAAGAACGTTCGAAGTGCCGGTGAAGGCCCCGCCGATGCCCTCCTTCATCGCCTCGATGCACCAGCGCTGCCAGAGAAACGAATGCCGGCGTCGCGTGCCGAAGTCGGAAATGCGCAGGCCCTCCAGCTTCTTCAGCCGCTCGATCTTCGACCAGAGCTTGGCCTTGGCGCGGGCGTAGAGCACGTCAAGCTCGAAGCGGCCCAGATGCTTCACGGCGGCGCGGGATTTCAACTCGTTGATGATCGACAGCGCAGGGATTTCCCAAAGCGTGGTCTCTTCCCACGGGCCCTCGAAGGTGAGCACGAACTCGCCGTCCTCCCTGCGCAGATCGTATTCCGGCAGGCGGAAATTCTCCAGCCAGCCCAGGAACTCCGGCCTGAAGATCTGCTTCTTGCCGTAGAATGTGTTTCCGGCGAGCCAGATCAGCTCCTTCTTGCCGAGCTTCAGCGTGCGGGCATAGTCGAGCTGTTCGCGCAGTTCCGCCTCGTCGATGAGCGATGACAGCCGCACGGATTTCGTGCGGTTGATGACGGTGAAGGTCGTGCGAACTTTTGGGTGCCGCGCATGAATCGCCTGCAACATCAGAAGCTTGTAGAAATCCGTGTCGAGCAGTGAGCGGACGATTGGGTCCAGCTTCCAGGCGTGGTCATAGACGCGCTTGGCGATGTCGATATGCATGAGTCCTCCAAGCCGGCTCAGGATCAGGTAGCGCGCGCCAGCACGGACTGCCAAGGGGGCGGAACCGGTTTTACATCGGCTGTCTGTGGCGTCTATCCTTCACGCAGGGTTGCGCCGGGATTTTGCATGGCGCCGCCGGGAGACGCCCCATGCTGGAAGCCCTGCTGATCCTGTTCGCGAGCCAGCTTGCCGGCGAGGCGGCGGCGCGTCTGCTCGCCCTGTCGGTGCCCGGTCCCGTGATCGGCATGGTGCTTCTCCTGCTGGGCCTGAGAATCAGGGCGGCGCTGCGTCCGGATGCCATGTCGGTGAAATCCGAACCGCTGGGCATCGCCACCACATTCATCCTCGCCAACCTGTCGCTGCTGTTCGTGCCGGCCGGGGTCGGCATCATCGCGCATCTGCCGGTGCTGGCCTCCCATGGCCTGGGGCTGCTGGTTGCGCTCGTAGTCTCGACGCTGCTGTCGCTGGTGGTCACGGCGCTGACCTTCGACACGCTCGCGAAGCGCTTTGGCGGGGAGGAGCGCTCGTGAACCGCATCGAGACGCTCTGGGTCTATCTTTCCGCCGAGCCACTGCTCTGGCTCACGGCAACGCTCGCCGCCTATGCGGTCGCTGATCGGATCGCGCGCGCCACCGGCAGGCATCCGATTGTCAATCCGGTGCTGATTTCGGTGGTGCTCCTCGCGACCCTCCTGTGGAGCGCCAGTGTGCCTTACGCCACCTACTTCGAGGGGGCGCAGTTCGTGCATTTCCTGCTCGGTCCCGCCACGGTGGCGCTCGCCGCGCCGCTGCATGAGAACTGGGCGCTGGTGAAGCGCTCGCTTGTCCCGCTGGTGGGGGCGCTGGTCGCCGGCTCGCTTACGGCCATCGTTTCGGCGGTGGGAATCGGGGTGCTCTTCGGCATGCCCGAGCAGGTCATCGCCTCGCTGGCACCCAAGTCCGTCACCGCCGCCATCGCCATGGGTGTCTCGCGCGAGATCGGCGGCGAGCCGTCGCTCACGGCGAGCCTCGTGATCACCACGGGCATACTGGGCGCGATAATCGTCACACCGCTGATGAACGCGCTCGGCCTGAAGGATTTCCGCGCCAGGGGTTTTGCGGCGGGCGTCGCCTCCCACGGCATAGGCACGGCCCGCGCTTTCCAGGTCGATCCGGTGGCGGGGGCCTTTGCCGGCATCGCGCTTGGCCTTAACGGATTGCTGACGGCGCTCATCGCGCCGGCGCTGTTCCGCTGGCTCTGGTAAGCGGCCGAAACGCCACGACCCCGGCGGGGAGCGCCGGGGTCGGAGGGGGACTTGACCGGGGAGCGGCCTTCGTCGCCGGCGTTCTGTGTGGGGCAGGGGGAGCGCCCCCACGCAGATCGCTTTCCGGGTGATGTTCGTCAGAAGGGCAGCAGCACGTCCATCACCTGCTGGCCGTAGCGGGGCTGCTGCACATCGGTGATCTGGCCGCGGCCACCGTAGGCGATGCGGGCCTGGGCGATCTTGCTTGAGTCGATGGTGTTGTCGTTCTCGATATCCTCCGGCCGCACGATGCCGGCCACGATCAGCTCGCGTACCTCAAAGTTGACGCGCACCTCCTGCTTGCCTTCAAGTACAAGGTTGCCGTTGGGCAGCACCTGGGTGATCACCGCCGCAACGTTGGTTGCGAGTTGTTCCTGGCGGCGCACGGAGCCCGCGCCTGTGCTGGTCGAGTCGGACGTGACTGTCAGCAGTGCATCGCCGTCGGATCCCAGCTGCTGCTTGTTCTCCGGCAGCACGCGGCCGAGGATCGAACCGATTGCGCCCGTAACGCTTCCGCCGATCTGGCCGCCGGCCGCGCCGCTTTCGCCGGCCTTGCGCGAGCGGGTCGTGGTGTTGTCGATGTTGGCGCGGTCGGTGATCTTGACCTTGACGGTCATGATATCACCAACCTGCCTTGCCCGCTGGTCCTTGAAGAAGGCGCGCGATCCCGTGCGCCACAGCGAGTTGCCGTGGTAGCTCACCGGCTGCGCTGCCGGCATCGGCATCTGCACCGGCTTGTAGCCCGCCTGCGCCGTCGGATTCTCGATGGCGGAAAGCTTCGGCTGTTCGCCGATGCTGCTCAGCCGGTCGAGGCTGGAGCAAGCGCTAAGGCTGCAGGTTGCGGCAGCCAATGCGATGAGGGCGGATGTTTTCATGGGGGATCTCCGCTTCGTGTTCACTGGTTCGCGCCGCTTGTGCGGGTGGATTTCTCGGGCAGTACAACGCCGGTCGCCACCACCCGGCCGGAGCCGGTGACGCGCGCTTCGACGATCCGGCGCGAGTTGAGGTTCTGGACCTGGATGATGTCACCCATCGCACCTGCGCCAAGCGCCCGGCCACGCATCGCGAGCTGAAGGCCCGGCTGCTCGAACGACATGGTGACAGAGGCGTTGCGCTCCACCAGTTCCTGGCGTTGCACATCCGCTTCCCGGAGCAGGGTGCCGCGCGGCAGGGCGCGGCGGGCGCTGTTGCCGATCAGCTTCTGCATATCTGTGGCACCGTCCTGGCCAAGTTCCGACCGGCGGCGGCGTTCCATGGTGACATCGTTGGCCGTGACCACGTCGCCCTTGAGCACGGCGCGCACCAGCACGGGCACGCGCGTCACGTCGGCGATGTTGCCCACCACGCGGAGCGGCGAGAGTTCAAGCTGGCGTGAACCAGGCACCACGAGCGTTGCCTCAAAGCGGCCCGAACCGCCGGTGTAGGAGAGGCTGCGCACGACGGGAGTGCCTGTCGCCGCTGCCTCGATGGCGATTTCAGCGCCACCAACAGCGATTTCCAGCTCAGCATCGTCCGGCGTGCGGTGCTCGCGGCTCAGTGCTGCGGCGATGGTGCGGCTGATCTCGTCCGTGGTGAGGCGTCGGGAGGCCCGGCGGACGGCCACGCTGGTCATGCCGCCTGAATCGACATTGCCGATACCATGGTCGCGGGCAGCAACCAGCACGCGCGCGGCTGAGATGACGCCCGACTGGCCGGGCTGTGGCGCACCGAAGACGACCATGTCGCCACCAGTACCCATGCCCTCGATCAGGTCGCTGAGTTTCACGACGTCGCCCTCGACGGTCGCGACAGCGCGCAGCCTTGGTGCCGTTTGCGCCATCACATTGACGACAGAGAAGAGAAGGACCGCGACGGAAAGCGTCAGCCCGATCAGGGGCAGGCGATGGGGCGAAGTGGTGTTCAGGGCTGTCTCTTTGCTCATGTCAGCCTCGGAAGATCTGCGCGGCAGCGTTCAGCATCTGGTCGGATGCGGTGATGACCTTGGCGTTGAGCTCGTAGGCGCGCTGCGCTGCAATCAATGAGGAGATTTCGGTAACCGCGTTGACGTTCGCTTCCTCGACGAAACCTTGCTGGATTGAACCGAACCCTTCGGAGGCCGGAGCACCATCGACGGGCGCGCCCGATCCTGCCGTTTCGAGGAAGATGTTGTCGCCGATGGACTCGAGGCCGGTCTTGTTCACGAAGCGGGAAAGCGTCAGCTGCCCGACCTGCTGCGGCTGGGCATTGCCCGGCGTCAGCGCGCTGATGACCCCCTGCGCATTGATGGAGACGCTGGTGGCGTTCTGCGGGATGGTAATGCCGGGATCGATCAACATGCCTTCCGGTGTTGTGAGCCGGCCCTGGCTGTCGAGCTCCAGCGCGCCGTCGCGGGTGAATCCGATGCGACCGTCCGCAAGCTGAACGCGGAAGAAGCCTTCGCCCCGGATCGCCATGTCGTAGGTCTTTTCGGTTGGCGACAGGTTGCCCTGCGTCATGACGCGCGGCGTAGACACGGTCTTGACGCCCGAGCCCACAAAAACGCCGGCGGGAATCTGGTTGCCCTGGTCCGACGTTGGCGTACCGGCGCGGCGGTACTGTTCGTAGAGCAGGTCCTGGAAATTGACCCGCTGGCGCTTGAAGCCGGTGGTGCGCATGTTGGCGACGTTGTTGGAGATGACCTGGACGTTCATCTCCTGGGCCATCATGCCGGTGGCGGCGGTGTGCAGGGCGCGCATCGTGCGTTGCTCCTAGGTTAGCGAGGCGATCAGGCGATCAGAAATCGGGGCGATCAGGAGTTCGGATTCGTGTCGGCGAGGCGGTTGATCGCGCCCCGGCGTATTTCATCGGTGCGCTGCATCAGCGAGGCGACGTTCTGGTAGGCGCGGGAGAGCTCCATCATGCGGCTGATTTCCAGCACGGCCTTGACGTTGGATTTCTCGATTTCGCCGACGGCGAGCCGCCCGTCCTTCGCCTCCGCCGGGCGCAGGGGCACAACGGTGGAGAACAGGTTCTGGCCTTCGTTGCGCAGCAGCTGAGGGTTCGGCGCGCCGACGAGCTTGAGTTTGCCACGCGGTCCATTGCTGGTGGTGATCGAGCCATCCGGCGCGATCTTCACGTCTGATTCCGTGGGAGCGATCGTCACCTGCCCCTGGTCGGTGATCATCACGTGACCATCGCTGTTGACGAGTTCGCCCTTGCCGTTGATCGCAAGGCTGCCGTTGCGTGTGTAGCGCTCCCCGCCGCCGGCGCTGCTGCGCACCGCGAACAGGGCATCGCCCTGGATCGCCACGTCGAGCGGGTTGCCCGTGCGTTCCATCGTGCCCTGGCTATAGGTCAACGCCGTGCCGCGATCCCAGACGTAGGAGATGCGCCTGTCGGCCTGCTTGAAGTGCTCGTGCCGTGCTGTCGGCGCGAGATACTCCTGAAAGATCGTCGAGCGGCGCTTGAAGCCGTTCGTGTCGATGTTGGCGACGTTGTTTGCCACCACGTCGATTTCGCGGGCAAGCGCCACCTGGCGCGACAACCCGATGAGAACTGCGTTCTCCATCTCTACTGCTCCTTGGCACCGCTCCCCGGTGCATCTGGGCTTTGTCCGGCGGGCAGCTCCCCAGCGACCGTCGGACGCCAAACAGATTGCAGGCGCTGTGCCAAATCCCGGATCACTGCATTGTGCTATATATTTCAGTAGCTTGATCTATGATTGACCATGTGCTGCCATGCGGCAGTCGATTCCGCCTGACCAATGCAGCCCGGCAAAATCTGCCGGTCGGACCCGCTCCTGAAAGTCTTCGTTAACCATATCCGGCCAGTGTCGAAGGGTGAGGCGGGGGCCGGCGCGCGTTTTCTGCCACGCTTGCCTACTCCCGCGCCTGAAAGACACGCGAAGCGAACGCCATGGCCAAGAAACCCGCCAAGACTGAAGCCGACGCTCCAGCCGGAGAAGAAGGTGCAAAGCCGAAAGGAAAGCTGGCCGGGCTCACGTCCGGCAAGACGCCGCTCATCATCGGGGCCGTTGTGGCTGTTCTGCTGGTTGGCGGTGGCGCGGGCTTCTTTCTGCTGAAGAAAGGGAAGGGTGACGTCGAGGTTGCGGATACTTCTGCCGGAAAGTCCTCTGCCGCCGCGCCTTCATCCGGTGGCCCCAAGAAGCCATCGGCCTTCCTTGACCTGCCGGAGATGACCGTCAATCTCGCGGCCGGCGGTGGCTCGCAGGCCGATCGCCAGTACTTCCTCAAGATGAAGATCGCGCTTGAGGTCAACGAGCAGAAGGTTGTGACGGAAATCCAGCCGATGCTGCCGCGCGTGCTCGACACCTTCCAGGTCTATATGCGGGAGCTGCGTCCGCAGGACCTTGAAGGCTCCGCCGGTCTCTACCGCCTGAAGGAAGAGATGATGCGGCGCGTCAATGTCGCGGTCTATCCCGCGAAGGTGGACGCCGTCCTTTTCAAAGAACTGATGGTCCAGTGAAATGATGGATCGCTGACGCCATGGCCGGGGACAAGAACCAGGACGAACTCGCAGGCGCGTGGGAGCAATCCCTCCTGACCGAGCAGGGGGACGTCGAGATGGAGGATGCGGCCGAGGCCTGGAGCCCGTCCGTCGCGGCCCAGCTCGACCTCGGCTCGGACCGCATGCTCAACCAGGAGGAGATCGACAATCTCCTTGGTTTCACGCTGGACGAGACGGCGCTTGGCGGTGCCGGCGGCATCCGGGCGATCGTCGACAGTTCAATCGTCAGCTACGAGCGGCTGCCGATGCTCGAGATCGTCTTCGACCGCCTCGTGCGGCTGTTGACGGTCAGCCTCCGCAACTTCTTCTCCGACAACGTGGAGATCACACTCGATCGCATTACGTCGGTGCGTTTCGGCGACTATGTGTCGTCCATTCCGCTGCCAGCCATCCTCTCCGTCTTCAAGGTCGAGGAATGGGAAAACAACGGTCTCGTTTTCGTTGATTCCAACCTGATCTACCTGATCATCGATGTGTTGCTGGGCGGCAAGCGCGGCAGCAGCCATGTCAAGATGGACGGCCGGCCGTACACCACCATCGAGATCAATCTCGTCCGTCGCATGCTGGATGTGGTGTTGATGGATGCGGCAGAGGCTTTCGCGCCGCTCGCTCCCGTGACCTTCACCATGGACCGGATCGAGACGAACCCGCGCTTCGCCTCGATCACGCGGCCGGCGAATGCTGCAATCCTCGTCGAGCTGCGGCTCGACATGGAAGGCCGTGGCGGCACCATCGAGATCCTGCTGCCCTACGCCACCATCGAGCCGATCCGCGATCTTTTGCTCCAGAGCTTCATGGGCGAGAAGCTCGGCCGTGATCCCACCTGGGAGGGGCATCTGGCGACCGAGGTTTTCGATGCGACGCTGGAGCTTGAGGCCGTGCTGCACCAGACCGAGCTGCCGCTGCGCCAGATCGTCAACCTGAAGAAGGGCGACACAATCCTTTTCGACATCAAGACCGATCCGATCGTTCAGATGCGCTGCGGCGAACAGCACCTGACCAACGGCAGGCTCGGACGCATTGGCGATAACATTGCTATCCAGGTCGTCAGCCCGCTGATCCGGTCACGCACCACCATGGCGGTGTTCGAACAGGGCGGCACGGGTCGCAACAGCTGATAGGGACTGGGGAACACGCATGAGCATCGTCGGTTTTATTCTCGAGCTCACGGTCGTTGTGCTGCTCGGCTTCACGGTGGCCTATTGTCTGCGGCTGGACCGCAAGCTGCAGCTCCTCCGTGCTGACGAGAAGGCGATGCGCCAGACCGTCGTCGATCTGGGCCTCGCGACTGACCGGGCGGAGCGGGCCGTTGAAAGCCTCAAGCAGTCGCTTGCTGACTGCGACACGCGGCTGGGCGAAAAGCTCAAGGCGGCCGAAGCAACCAGCGCCGACCTGATGGACACGATCCAGTCCGGCGATGAAGTGCTGAACCGCATCGGTCGCATCGTCAATACCGCACGCCACGCCGTGTCGGAAGCCGAGATTCGCTTCCAGGCACCTATCAACGGCAACGTTTCGGATACCATTGCGGCAGCAGAGGCTTTCGCTGCGCGGGCCAGACGGCGTATTCTCGACAACGCTGCATGAAACGCATTCGCCTGCTTCCGATCGTCATTGTCGCCGCTGCCGGCCTCCTCGTCCTCAAGGCGACGGAGCTTGTGAGCAGCGGTTCGCTCTTCGTTACGGAAGCGCCGAAGAAGATCATGACGGAGGCAGACCTGCCAAGTTTTGGCCGCGCGCTGGCCAGGCTCCGTTTCACGCCGCCACCGCCCGATCCTGCCGATATCACCGGTGCTGTTCCGGCAAAGAAGACGGAACAGAAGGCCGAAACGCCAAAGACCGAGCCGCAGAAGATCGCCGAACAGCGACCCGCCCAGCCGCTGCCGCCTGCCCAGCCGAGCAGTTCCGAGCGCGCGGTGCTTGAGCGTCTGCAGGAGCGGCGCGGCGCGATCGACGAGCGCGGCAAGGAGCTTGAGCTGCGCGAGAACCTGCTGAAAGCGGCCGAGCGCAAGGTGGATGGCCGTATCCAGGAGCTGCGCGAGATCGAGGACCGCCTCGACGCCGGCACCCGCACCCGCAAGGAAGAGGCCGACAAGCAGATCCGCACCGTCGTGGTCATGTACGAGACCATGAAGCCCAAGGAAGCCGCCCGCGTTTTCGACCGGCTGAACCTCCAGATCCTCGTGCCCATCGCGACCGCGATGAAGCCCGCCCGCATGGCAGAGATTTTGGCAGCCATGTCGCCGGAAGCGGCCGAGAAGCTGACCGTCGCCCTCGCCAGCCGCTCGACCGCCGTGTCCGGCGGCAGCGGGGCGGAGGCCGCAAATGCCGGCCAGCCGGCCGGCGAATTGCCGCGCATCGACCAGCCGCGCCGTTAGAGGCGACCATCATGCTGAGCCTGTCGAAGGGCAATTGACGGGACGTCGTGTCGCCTTAACCCGCCATTAGCCACGCGCCTCTAGGTTGGATTGCGGGGAGGCCTGTTTGCGCCGCTCCGCCCGTTGTTGCGTTCCTTGTACGAGTGGCAGGCCAAACGTGTTGCGTAGCTCCTTCCGCACGACCGTCCGCGGTCTCGCCCTTGCGGCGGCCCTTCTGCTGACTGCGCCTTGCGCAGAGGCCGCCGAAGGCACTGCTGTTGCCTCCGAGATGCAGGGCTTCGGCCGGCTCGTCTTCACCTTTGACAAGGCCTTGAAAGCCGACATCCGTTCGTCGAGCGGCGTGATCGTGATCGCATTCAACGAGTCCGTGACCATCGATGTCGCCAAGCTCGCGCGCCAGTTTCCGGCCTATGTTTCCGTTGTTCGCCAGGATCCGGACGGCCGGACCATCCGGCTGGCCACCACGCGCACGCTCCGTCACAACATGATGGAGGCCGGCGAGAAGCTCTTCATCGATCTCTTGCCAGACAATTGGCAGGGCATGCCGCCGGGACTCCCGCAGGACGTGGTCGAGCAACTCGCCCGCCGCGCGCGCGAAGCGGAGGAGCAGGTGCGCAAGGCCCAGCGCGAACGCGAAAAGCGCGAGATGCGTGATGTCGTTGCCCGTGTGGGTCAGGGACCGACTTTCACCCGTCTGATTTTCGATATCGGCCAGACCGTACCAGTTGATATCATCCGCGAGGGCGACGATCTGCGCCTCAACTTCGACGCGGCGCTGCGCTTCAATTCCGCAGGCCTCAAGGCCGAACTGCCGCTGACGGTGCAAACCATCACCGGCGAGTCTGCGGGCGGCACGCTGAAGGTGCTGATCCGTGTGGAAAGCGGCACCGAGATGCGCGCCTTCCGCGAGGACGACACGGTGATTGTCGACTTCCCGCGACCGCGCGCGAAGCCCGATGAATCAGCCATCATTCCGCCAAAGGCCGATGTCGCCTCCGCGCCGGCGTTGCCGGCAGCCGAGGCACCCAAGGCCGCGCCCGTGATGGCCCGGCCCGCCCCGCCGCCCTTGCGCGCGCTTGCCGAGACGGGCCGTGCTGTCCGGCCGGAGCTTGCGCGCAATGGCGAGGGCCTCGGCATCGTATTGCCCTTCGCTGGCCCGACACCTGCCGCAGCCTTCCTGCGGGAGGACGTGATCTGGATGGTCTTCGACACGCGGGAAGCGCTGGAAGCGGTGGCGGTTCCGGAGAACCTGCGCGATCTGGTCTCGCGCCTCGATGTTGACCGCGCGGCAGGCGCGGCCATTCTGCGTCTGACGCTGGCGAAACCCCTTCCTTTTACCTTTGCGGAGCGCGAGGGCGGGCGTGGCTGGACCGCATCCGTCTCGGCAAACGACGGAAAGCCGCTCGAACCCCTGCTGTTGACGCGCGGGGTTTCCGCCAATGGCCGCACCGTGCTCAAGGCGAAGCTTTCGAAACTCGGCCAGATTTTCTGGATGGACGACGTTGATACCGGAGACCGGCTTGCTGTCGTGACGGCCATGGGTCCGGCCCATGGCATGCCCAAGGGCCAGAGCTTCGTCGAACTGCGGGCGCATCCAACCGTGCACGGGCTGGCGCTGTCACCGCGTTCCGATGACGTGACGATCGAAGCTGGTCTTGACGATGTGACGGTGGCGCGCGACGGCGGCATGACCGTCTCGCTGGGCCTGCCTGAAGGCCGCGCCGACAGCGGGGAAGGTCGCCGCCCGTTGCTGCTGGACGTGGATACATGGCGGACGGCGCGCAAGGGTGATGTTCGCAGCCGTGCCAACACGCTCCTCCGCGCCGCTGCGGAAGCGCCAAAGAAAGATCTTGCCGAAGCGCGGCTGAAGCTCGCCGCATTCCAGCTTGCGTCCGGTGCCGTCACTGAGGCAGCCGGCATCCTCAAGGTTGTCGAGCAGGATGACGCCGTGACGGCGAGCGCCAAGCCGGTGATGTTGCTGCGCGCCATCTCAGCCGTACAGAGCAAGGATGGACGGGAGGCAGCGCGTTTGCTCGCTGACAACGGCATCGTGCTGGAGCCCGAAGCGGCACTCTGGCGCGCCGTGCTCGACGCGAACAACGGTGACTGGACACCGTCGCTGGTCGGCTTCCGGCAGTCGTTTGAAGCGCTCGACCGGTATCCCGATGAATTGCAGGCGCAGATCCGGCCGCTTGTGGTCCGGGCGGCAGTCGAAAGCGGTGACGCAACCTTTGCAGCGCAGCAGCTTGACCAGGTGGAGCGCCTGCTTGCGCGCGAGGGCGACCTCGGTTTCGTGGAGCTGATGCGCGGCAGGATAGCGGCTTTGCAGAACCGGGCCGCGGACGCCATGAGCCATTACCGTTTGGCGGCAGCCAGAAGCCGTTCGCGCGAGACTGAAGCCGAAGCGCGGCTGGAAATGGCGCTCGCCCAGTTCGCCGACCCCAAGGCGGATCACGCGGCGGCGGCGGCCGAGCTTGAAACCGTCACGATGATCTGGCGCAGGTCCGAGATCGAGGTGCGCGCGCTGGCGAAGCTCGGCGAGCTCTACGGTGCCGAAGGGCGCTGGCGGCTGGCGTTCTCGTCCGCCCGCCGTGCGTCCGAGGTGCTGCCCAACCATCCAATGGCGCGCAAGCTGCATGACCGCATGGCCGAGAGCTTCGAGGAACTTTTTCTCGAAGGAAAGGCGGACTCGCTGCCCAAGGTTGAGGCAGTCGGGCTGTTCTATGACTTCCGGCATCTGATGCCGATTTCGCGCCGGGGCGACGAGATTGTGCGCCGCCTTGCGGACAGGCTGGCGGAGCTCGATCTGCTGGACCAGGCGACCGAGCTTTTGCAGCATCAGGTCGACAACCGTCTGGGCGGGCTGCAGCGCGCCCGTGTCGCCAGCCGTCTGGCGGTGCTCTATCTTATGAACCGCAAGCCGGCCGAGGCCGTGCAGGTGCTGAAGAAGACGCGCTCCAACGAACTGCCTGAGGATGTCCGGCGCGGCCGACTGCTGCTGGAAGCACGAGGCTTGTCCGAGCTTTCGCGCACGGATCTGGCGCTCGAAATCCTTGCCAGCCAGAAAGGCGAGGATGTCGATCGGCTCCGCGCCGACGTGCTGTGGCGCGGCAAGCGCTGGGCGGAATCCGGCGAAGCGCTGGAGCGCGTGCTCACCGACAGCTGGCAGGGTGCGGAAGAGCTTTCCGAAGCCCGTCGCGCCGACGTGATGCGGTCGGCCGTCTCCTTCGTGCTGGCCGATGATCGCATAGCGCTGGATCGCCTGCGCCAGAAATTTGCCCCCAAGATGGCGCGCGGCGCGGACGCCCGCGCCTTCGCACTCGTGACAAGCGACCACCGCAGTCGTCCGTCGGAGTTCCGCGACATCGCGCGGACAACAGTGGCGGAGGATACCCTGAGCGAGTTCCT
>JBOFUS010000729.1:0-4243 GCA_051652685.1 Beijerinckiaceae bacterium | reverse complement strand
CCGTGGCGACCGTGATGGGCACATGGCTCGCGGTGGTCCTGACGCGGCTCGGCGGCTTTCGCGGCAGAGAAACGCTGGCGTTTCTCGGCTTTGTGCCGCTGGTCTTGCCGGAGATAATCCTTGGACTGTCGCTGCTGCTGCTGTTTATTTCGCTCGGCGTTGATCGCGGCTTCTGGACGGTCACGCTCTCCCACGCCGTTTTGACCACAAGCTTCGTGGCAGTTGTCGTGCAAGCACGGCTCGCTGGTTTTGACCGCGATCTGGAGGAGGCGGCGGTTGATCTGGGGGCGACGCCCGTGGTCGCTTTCTTCACCGTCACGCTCCCCAACATCGCACCTTCCGTTGTCGCTGGCTTCCTGCTGGCTTTCACCCTGTCGCTCGATGATCTGGTGATCGCGAGCTTCACCTCCGGTCCGGGCGCGACGACGCTGCCGCTGCGAATCTATAGCCAGGTCCGGCTTGGCGTGACGCCGGAGATCAATGCGATATCGAGCCTGATGATCGGTTTCGTGGCGGTCGCGGTTATCGCGGCCAGCCTGCTGGCCAGAGTGCGGCGGGCGGGTGGCTGATCGCCTTCAGGTGCGGGGGCTTGCGGCAGCCGGAAAGGGGGCAAGGTGCAACTGATTGCCGTCGCCTTCCATTCTGATTGTGCGCGGCTGCGGCTGATCCCTTCCGTCGCCCCGCGCGGCCTGCATCAACTCGATGGCAAAACGACCTGTTTCGAGCGTGACATCGCCGGTGACGTCAAAACGGTTCAAGGGTGTTGTGAGCGTGGTGTCGGAAAGGCGCGCCATGCCGCTATCCACCCTGAACTGGGCAACGAGCTGCGAGAAGCGTGTGCGCGCGCCCGGGACAGCCGCCGGAATGCCGGTCTTGTCGATGTCGAGACCCGGAAACTCGCCATCGCGAACGGAAACACCGATGCGGCCGTGTGCGTTTCGCGCCAGATCGGCAAAGCGTGCGCCACCGGCCTCCAGCGCGATCTGACCAGACGCGCGTCCTGCACCTTTCCGCAGGCTCAGCGATGTCGGCAATGCCGCGATGTCGATCCGCTCGAAGGAGGCATTCCAGCGCAATTCCCGCCCACGCGGCGAAGGGCTGGCAAAAATGCGCGATTTGACAACGCCGCCCGCGAATTGTGCTTCGTTGATCGTGAGTTCAAGCCGGCCATCCGAGAGCGCCGCCGTCATCGCGGCGTTGCGCAGCGTGACGTCCTGAGCCGTCAGGATATCCGTTGACAGGCGCAGATCGAGGCGCATCGCTCTGGCGATATCCTGCTGCCCCGTCCGCCCGTCTGGTGCGTCGCCCGCCAGAGATGCCGTCAAGCCCGAGATAGCGGCGGAAAGATCGACTTTTGGCGCGTGCAGGATGGCGGTGATCGAGGGAACGCCGTTTCGCAGCATGATTTCCAGCGAACCTGAATGGCGTTCATTGCCTCGCCTGAGTTCAGTGTTTCGCAGAATAAGCGCCGGCCATGCCAGCGTGGCGTCGCCCTCAAGCGAAATTTCGCCCACTGCTTCGGAAATCACGGAGGCGGGTTCGGACCAGCGTCGCAGGAATGGCGATGGCGTTGATCGAAGGCGGAAGCGGCCGCGTGCATCCGTTGCGCTGGCCTGCATCAATGCCCCGTCGAATTGCGCCTCGATGCCCGCTCCGGTCGCCGACCATGACATGGCTCGCGGTTCATCTGCAGTGCCCGCGCCTCGTGTCAACGCGAGCCGGTAGGTTTCACCTGCAATCTCTGCGGCGGCCCGCACGGATCGCTCGCCCAGACCCTGGCGCAACAGGCGCAACACAATAGAGCGCGCACGAGGACCATCGGCGTCGAGAATAACGCCGTGATCGATGCGGATCTCGGGAGCGGACTCCGACCGAAGTGCCCAGTCGCCGATCAGGCCAACAGCCGTGCGCACCGTGCGCTCGCCGGCGTCAGCAATGTCGGCGCGTCCCGTGGCGCGCAGGGTCAGATGCGGACCAAGTGCTGCAATCGAGACGATGCGCGCCGCGCCGCCCGACCATCCGCCGAGCCCGATGCGCGCGTCCAGCCGCGCCACCGCAAGCTTCGTGACAGGACCGGTTGGCACGTCGATCTCAAGGCCATGGACGCGGATTGAAGGCCAGGGCAGAGCAGAGAACGTTGCGGTTCCGAAGGTCTTGAGTTTCGGCTCGCCGGGCTGTCCGCGAAGCAGGGCACTGATCTGCGTTTCGGCGAAGGAGCGCGACAGCGACCATGGCCAGAGGCCCATGGTGATCACCGCCGCGAGGCAGACTGCTGCTGCGATGTAGCGCGCGACCCAGCTGTCCTGTTGCGAAAATCCGGTTCCCATCGGCTGCGAGCATAGCCGCCAGCGCAGCCCAATGATAGTCGTGGGTAGCTCTTGTGAGGGAGTGGCACGTTGCATAAGAAGTTCCACGTCTGACGACGCGCGAAGCGGGAGCAACTCATGGGAAAACTCTATTCTGACGCGACGGCTGCACTCGCGGATCTGCTGAAGAACGACATGGTGGTGATGTCCGGCGGCTTCGGCGTCTGTGGCGTACCCGACATGCTGATCCGCGCGATCCGCGAATCCGGCGTGAAAGGGCTTACCTTCGTTTCCAACAACGCGGGCGTCGATGGCGGTGGCCTCGGTATTCTGCTCGAGACGCGCCAGATCAGGAAGATGATCTCGTCCTATGTCGGCGAGAACAAGCTTTTCGCCGAACAATACCTCTCTGGCGTGCTGGAGCTGGAGTTCAACCCGCAGGGCACGCTGGCCGAACGTATACGCGCCGGCGGCGCCGGCATTCCGGCCTTCTTCACGAAGACAGGTGTGGGCACCATCATAGCCGACGGCAAGGAAGAGCGCAGCTTCAACGGCGAGCGCTTCATCATGGAGACCGGGCTCGTCGCCGATCTCTCGATCGTCCACGCCTGGAAGGGCGACAGCGAAGGCAATCTTGTCTTCCGCAAGACCGCCCGCAACTTCAACCCGATGATGGCGACCGCCGGGAAGGTGACCGTCGCCGAGGTCGAGCATTATGTGCCGGCCGGCACCATCGATGGCGACATGATCCATACGCCGGGCATCTACGTGCAGCGCATGATCCATCTGGCACCCTACGCCAAGGCGATCGAACATCGCACGACGCGCAAGCGCGCCTGACGTCCATCACCCCAAGCGACAGGAAGACAAGCACCATGGCCTGGACACGCGATCAGATGGCCGCCCGCGCGGCGAAGGAACTCAAGGACGGCTTCTACGTCAATCTTGGCATCGGCATCCCGACGCTGGTGTCGAACTATATTCCCGAGGGCATCGCCGTTCAGCTCCAGAGCGAGAATGGCATGCTCGGCATGGGGCCCTTTCCCTTTGAGGGAGAAGAGGACCCGGACCTCATCAACGCCGGCAAGCAGACGATCACCGAACTGCCGACGACGAGCTATTTCTCGTCCTCCGACAGCTTCGCGATGATTCGCGGCGGACACATCGACCTCTCGATTCTCGGTGCCATGCAGGTGGCGGAGAACGGCGATCTCGCCAACTGGATGATCCCAGGCAAAATGGTGAAGGGCATGGGCGGAGCCATGGATCTCGTCGCCGGCGTCAAGCGCGTGGTGGTCGTGATGGAGCACGAGGCCAAGGGTCAGTCCAAGGTGCTCAAGCGCTGCGACCTGCCGCTGACGGGGGCAGGCGTGGTCGACATGATCATCACGGATCTTGCAGTTTTCAACGTGGACAAGAAGAACGGCGGCCTGACGCTGATCGAGCTCGCTGACGGTGTGACTGTCGACGAGGTTGATGCGAAGACGGAAGCGCCGTTCAAGGTCGCGCTTGCCGCCTGACGCCTTCGGCCTGCCGGTCAATCAGCCGGTTGACCAGGACCAGCGGCGCAAGGCCTGCCAGCATGATCAGCAAGCCGGCGAACGCACCGTCCTCGAAACTGCCACGCGAGGCGTCGGCATACAGTGTGGTCGCCAGCGTCTCGAAGTTCAGCGGGCGCAGCAGCAGCGTCGCCGGCAACTCCTTCAATGTATCGACGAAGACGAGAAGCGACGCACCCGCAAGCGCTGGCAGGATTGCCGGCAGCAGAACCTCCCTTGCGTGCCGCCTGCGGTTCGCACCCAGCGTGGCGGCCGCGTGGTCGGCATTGGAGGAAATAGAACCGAGGGCTGCCTGCGTCTGCTCCAGACCGACAGCGAGGAAGCGGATAACGCAGGCCAGCACGATTGCCGCGACTGACGATGCGAAGATCAGTCCAA
>JBOFUS010000728.1:0-1491 GCA_051652685.1 Beijerinckiaceae bacterium | reverse complement strand
GTCCCCCTAGTGAAGCGTCTCGGCATCTGGCCGATGGTGATGTTGGCTGTTGAGGCGTGGAATGGCGTCGACATCGACGATGAGGGCCACGAGGCCATCGCCGAGAATGGTCGCGGCGGAGGCACCGGGCACGGGGCCGTAGTTGGCCTCCAGGCTCTTCACCACGACCTGCTGCTGGTTGACGATCTCGTCCACCGCGAGCCCGATCCGTTCGCCCCGGTCCGTCTCGGTCATGACAATGACCTGCTCGTCGCCGCTGGGACCGACGCCCAGCGCCCATCCAAGGCGGACAAGCGGCGAAAGCCTGTCCCGCAGGCGCAGGAACTCCTGCCCGTCCGGCAGGCGTTCCACGGTCGTTTCGGAGAATTGCAAGGTCTCGATGATGCTGGCGATGGGCAGCACGAAGCGCTCGCCGGCAGCGCGGATGATCATGCCGTCCATGACCGCGAGCGTAAGCGGCAGGAGCATGGTGAAGCGGCTGCCTTTGCCGGTTTCCGATGCGATCGTGATGCGGCCGCCGAGCGATTCGATGTTCTGCTTGACGACATCCATGCCGACGCCCCGGCCCGACACGTCGGTAACGCTGTCTGCGGTCGAAAGACCGGCGTGAAACAGCAGCTGGTCGATCTCCTCCGGAGCCATGCGCTGGTCGGCAGCCACAATGCCGCGCGATCTCGCCTTGGCGAGCAGCTTTTCCCGGTTGATGCCGCGTCCGTCGTCGCTGACCGTGATGACGATGCGGCCGCCGCGCTGCTCGGCCTGGAGCGTGATGGTGCCCTGTGCCGGCTTTCCGGCCGCCAGGCGGTCCGCAGGTAGCTCGATCCCGTGGTCCATCGAGTTGCGGATCATGTGGGTGAGGGGATCGGCGAGTTCCTCAATGATCGTCTTGTCGACTTCGGTATCGTCACCGATCAGCACGATCCGCGCTTCCTTGCCGAGCGCTTGCGCCAGTTCGCGCACCAGCCGCGACATGCGCTGGAACACGTTGCCGACGGGCTGGGCGCGCACGGCCATGACGGATTCCTGGAGTTCGCGCGTCTGGCGGCCGAGGATCTGGAGGCCATCGGCGATCTGGATGGTCTCGCTGACGGACAGCGCCAGAAGCCGCTGGTCGAGCATGGACTGGGTGATGACGATCTCGCCGACGAGATTCATCAGCTTGTCAATCCGCTCCAGATCGACGCGGATGCTGCCGGTGGCGCGCATCCGCGATGTGCTGACGGCGGTCCGTGCCGAAGGTTTCGGCTCAGCCGCTTTTGGCGGTTCCGCCTGGCCGTTGTGCCGGGATGGGTTCAGCACCGGCATATCCTCCCAGTCCGGCAACACCTGATCTGGTGCTATCGGTTCAACCGGCTCTTCAGGAATTGCATCATCGAGCCAGGCCGCTTCCGAACCTGCGGCAAAGTCGCTCTTCGCATGGCGGGACGAACTCCCTTCGCCCGGAGAGGGGCCGCCTTGCGCATCGATCTCGATGATGAATTCTTCCGGTCC
>JBOFUS010000727.1:0-3139 GCA_051652685.1 Beijerinckiaceae bacterium | reverse complement strand
CTGCCGCTCGCGTTGATCGCCGGGCCGTGCCAGCTCGAAAGCCGGCAGCACGCTTTCGATATGGCTGGCGCTCTCAAGGAACTGTGTGCCCGGCTCGGCATCGGCCTCGTCTACAAGTCATCCTACGACAAGGCGAACCGCACCAGCGGCAGGGGAGCGCGCGGGCTTGGGCTTGAGAAGTCGCTCGCTGTCTTCGCCGACCTGCGAAGCGAACTTGGCCTGCCTGTCCTGACAGACGTGCACGAGCCGCAGCACTGCGCCATTGTCGCTAAAGCCGTGGATGTGTTGCAGATTCCCGCCTTCCTCTGCCGCCAAACCGACCTGCTGGTCGCCGCCGCCGCCACCGGCAAGGTCGTCAACGTCAAGAAAGGTCAGTTTCTGGCACCCTGGGACATGCGCAATGTCGCAGCCAAGGTCGCCGACGCCGGCAACCCCAACGTGATGCTCACCGAGCGCGGCGCGTCCTTCGGCTACAACACGCTCGTCTCCGACATGCGCGCATTGCCGATCATGGCGGAGACGGGCGCACCGGTGATCTTCGACGCTACCCATTCCGTGCAGCAGCCGGGCGGGCAGGGCGCGTCGACGGGCGGGGACCGGCGGATGGTGCCGGTGCTGGCGCGGGCGGCTGTGGCCGTCGGCGTTGCCGGCGTCTTCATGGAGACGCACCAGGACCCCGACAATGCACCGTCTGATGGGCCGAACATGGTAAAACTCACCGACATGCCGGCGCTGATCGAACAGCTGATGGCCTTCGACCGTCTGGCGAAGGCTGCGCGTGCCTGACCCCGTCCCGCCACCGTCTCCCGACGAAGCCAACACGCCGACGGGCGCGGGCTCGGCCAGCCGGTTGATCCTGATCCTCGGCCTGTCCTGCTTTGCGAGTACCGTCTCCATGCGCCTCGTCGATCCACTGGTGCCGCTGGTTGCGGGAGACCTTGGTGTGTCGTTGACACAGGCGGCGATGCTGGCTCCCATCTTCACCGTGTCCTACGCGCTGGGACAGCCGTTCCTTGGGCCGGTGGCTGACTCGGTTGGCAAGGTGCGTGTCATCTGGATGGCGCTGGCGTGTCTGTGCATCATGTCGCTGCTCGCTGCCTTTGCGGGCGGCTTCGAATCGCTCGCCATCATCCGCGCGCTGTCGGGCATCGCAGCTGGCGGCGTCATCCCGGTGGCGCTGGCGGCGGTGGGTGACCGCATCCCCTTTGCGGAGCGGCAGGTAGCGCTGTCGCGGCTGTTGATGGCGCTCGTCTCTGGCCAGGTGGCGGGTTCGCTCATGTCCGGTGCCATCGGCGAATTTGCCGGCTGGCGCATGTCTTTCCTCGCCGCCAGCCTGATTGCTGCCGCAGGATCACTGCTGACGCTGCTGGTGCTCAAGCCCCGTGCGCAGACCATGCGCGCAGCCCTCGATCCCGCATCGGTGCTGGGACGGTATCGCTCTGTCCTCGATAACCCAAAGGCATGGCGCCTCTATCTGCTGGTCGGGCTTGAAGGCGTGGCGGTCTTCGCGGTCTTTCCCTTCGCAGCCGAGCTGCTTCAGACCCGCGGCGCGGTTGGTGTGGCGGAAGCCGGCGTGGCGCTTGGCATCTTCGGCCTTGGCGGGCTTGCCTATACGTTTCTGGCACCGTGGCTCGTGCGCCATCTGGGGCCTGCGCGCATGAGCCTCGCCGGTGGTGCCGTCCTATGCGCGGCACTGCTGCTGCTCTCGCTGCCGTTGCTGCCACGCTGGACCGCGCCCATGTTGTTTGGAGCGATGGGCTTCGGTTTCTATCTCATCCACAACTGTTATCAGACGCAGGCGACCGAACTCGCGCCGCATTTCAGAAGCTCCGCCGTGGCGCTTTTCGCCTGTTGCCTGTTTCTGGGCACGGCTCTGGGTCCGGTGACGGTGGCGCTCATTCGGGCGGTGCTGCCACTGGATGGCGCACTGGTGCTCTATGCCCTTGGCTGTCTTGCGCTCGGATTCGTTTCGGGTCCGATGCTTTGCCTTTCTGGGCCCCAGCGCCCACGATAGGGCGCTACTGGTCCGCCCGGAGGTCCCCGGCGGCTATCACTGAATTGTTGATTGCGTCGGCAGGTGTGCAAGATCGAAAGCTGTTCGCCGATGACACCGCTCCGCACAACAATGAAGTTCGACAGACGCGCTTTGCTGACGGGGCTCTGCCTTGCTTCGGTAGGCAGTGCTGAGGTTCGTGCCAATCGTCTACCCGATACGGAAGTGACGCAATTCGGCGGCTGGCGCGCATGGCTTACAGGCCCGACAACGCGCTATGGCCATGCGGTGCTGGGTGATGGCATTGAGGCGGAGGGGTTTCACCTTGAACAGGGCAATCTGAAGCTCGACCATGCGCTCGGAAACGACGCCGTGTTCGAGGATCGCCGCGTGCGCCTTGTGGACATGGACGGCGATGGCAAGCCGGAAGCGCTTCTGGTGAAGTCCTATCTGGACCGGGGCGCGGCGCTGGCGCTTTTCCGAGTTGACAGCAACAGGATTGTTCCGTTCGCGGAAAGCCCGGCAATCGGCACACGCAACCGCTGGCTCAACCCGTTGGGTGTTGCGGATTTCCTTGGTGACGGCAGCCGGACTATCGCCGCTGTGGTGACGCCGCATCTCGCCGGCTCCTTGCGGCTCTACCGACTCGCCGGTCAGGCGCTTACCGAGGTCGCGCGGATCGACGGCTACACGAATCACATCATCGGCAGCCGTGATCTTGATCTTGGCCATGTGGTCGCCCGGACGGGCATCGGCGCGGCGCATATCGTCATTCCAACCCTTGATCGCCGGGCTGTCGCCGTTGTTTCGCTGGAAGCGGGCCGACCGCATGAGCTGCAGCGCTTCGAGCTGCCGCGTCGGGTCACCGCGATGGCGAAGCCCGCCGGCAGGAAGATAGACGTGCGCCTTGACGACGGGTCCAGCCGGACGCTCACATTTTCAGGGTAGTTTCGGCCTGCGATCAGCGCCCGCGGTAGGGCGGCACGCCCTGGTCCGGCAGGAAGACGTTCTTTGGCAACTCACCCGTCTGCCAGAACACATCGATGGGAATGCCGCCGCGCGGATACCAGTAGCCGCCAATGCGGAACCAGCGAGGTTCCAGCAGCGCGACCAGCCGCTTGCCGATGCCGACCGTGCAATCCTCGT
>JBOFUS010000726.1:0-1073 GCA_051652685.1 Beijerinckiaceae bacterium | reverse complement strand
TGCGTCGAACTTGTCCGCGAGGGCGAACCGGCTGATTTCCTGCATGTCGTTGTCGATGGGCAGGTTGAGCTGTTCTCAGCTTATCGCGAAAGGGAAACAACGGTCGGCGTGCTGGGGCCGGGCAAGAGCTTCATTGTTGCCGCCGTCCTGCTCGACAAAATCTACCTCAAATCGGCTCGCGCGCTTTCGCCATCGCGTATCCTGATGATTCCAGCCGACGCGGTGCGCCGCTACTTTCAGGAGGACAGCGCGTTTTCCCGTTCGATGGCGATCGAACTGGCGTTCGCCTATCGCAGTGTCGTGAAAGAATTAAAGAACCAGAAGCTGCGATCCAGCCTGGAACGTCTGGCCAACTGGCTGCTGGCCCACCATGTCCAAGTGAGCGCGCCCGGGCGCTTTGAACTCCCGTTCGACAAGAAGGTTCTCGCGTCCCGATTGGGAATGGCGCCGGAGGTCCTGTCACGCTCCTTTGCCGCGTTGATCCCTTACTCGGTCGTGGTCAGCGGCGCGTTCGTACAGCTCAATGATCTCGGCGCGCTGACAAAGCTTGCCCACCCTTCGACAACCATTGATGATCCATCCTCCTGAGGGGATCGATGGCACTGACCAAAGAAGACTGGATGGTAATCCGCGCCAATCCGCTTTTTGCGGATATTGGCGAAGCGGATCTGCGCGATCTCATTGAGGAGCGCTCGCTTAAGCGGGTTGCGCGCAATCAGTGGGTCTTTGAACAGGGCGACAAGGCAGGTGCGTTTTTCCTGATCCTCGACGGCCAGATCAAACTCAGCCGGATCAACCGCGAAGGCAATGAAGCCATCGTCCACATTTACAAGGATGGCGACACATTCGCGGAGGCGGCAATGTTCATGGGTGGCGCATATCCGGTTTCAGCTCAGGCCCTAACAGCATCCCGATTGCTCGTGATCGATGCTGCCGTGCTCAAACGCAAGATCACGACGACGCCTGAGGTGGTCTTCCTGATGCTGGCCTCAATGTCACGCCATCTCAAGGTTTTGGTCAACCAGATCGAGAACATGAAGCTCCTATCGGGAGACGCCCGCGTTGCCCGCTTT
>JBOFUS010000725.1:0-1706 GCA_051652685.1 Beijerinckiaceae bacterium | reverse complement strand
AGTGGCGGCATGATATCAACCGCCCGGGCCAATCCCGCAGCGGTCAGTGGCGGCCAGAAGCTACACCACGCTGTGGGACACGACCGTGCAGCAGGCTGCTGAAACAGCTAATACCTGTCATTGCGAGGAGCGAAGCGAGGAAACAATCCAAAGTTCTGGGCATTAGAAGTGCTGTCTTGCGAGATAGTTCTGGGTCTTGTGACGATAAAAAGAGGGTCGTGTCCCACAGCGTGGTGTAGCTTCTGGCCGCCACTGACCGCTTCGGGATTGGCCCGGGCGGTTGATATCATGCCGCCACTGCTGGCAGGCTGACGAGAGGATCATCGCTCATTGTGGCCAGAGTTTCCAGTGTCATGTAGCGGGTGCGCTGGACGGCCCATTCATCGTTCTGTTCGAGCAGGATGGCACCGACGAGGCGTGTGATGGCGGCCTCGTTGGGGAAGATTCCGACCACGTCTGTCCTGCGCTTGATCTCGCCGTTCAGGCGTTCCAGCGGGTTGGTAGAGTGCAGCTTCGTCCGGTGCTGGGCGGGGAAGCTCATGTAGGCCAGCACATCGGTTTCGGCATCATCCATCAACACAGCAAGCTTGGGCAGCTTCGGCCTGAGCTGATCGGCGACGGAGCGCCACTGCTTCGTGGCATTCGCCGCATCATCTTGCGCAAAGGCTGTCGCAATGAAGGCCGAGACCACGCGGCGTCCGCTCTTGCCGGCGTGGGCCAGCGCATTGCGCATGAAGTGAACCCGGCAGCGCTGCCATGTGGCGGTAAGAACCTTAGAGACAGCAGCCTTGATGCCCTCGTGCGCATCCGAGACGACGAGCTTGACACCCCGCAGGCCGCGCCGGACGAGCTTGCGCAGGAAGGCGGTCCAGAACGTTTCGGCCTCAGATGGCCCGATATCCATGCCCAACACCTCGCGGCGACCGTCGGCATTGACCCCCACGGCCACCGTGACGGCGACGGAGACGATACGGCCATTTTGCCGGACCTTCACGTAGGTTGCGTCGATCCACAGATAGGGCCAATCACCCTCGATAGGCCGCTCGAGGAAGGCCTGCACCCGGTCGTCGATCTCTTCGCAGAGCCGCGAGACCTGGCTCTTGGAGATGCCGCTCATGCCCATGGCCTTGACCAGATCATCTACCGAACGTGTCGAGACACCTTGAATGTAGGCCTCCTGGATCACGGCGGTCAGCGCCTTCTCCGCCATGCGGCGCGGCTCAAGAAAGCCGGGGAAGTAGGTTCCCTTTCTCAGCTTCGGGATGCGCAGTTCCACCGTGCCCGCCCGTGTCTCCCAGTCGCGATCCCGGTAGCCATTGCGCTGAGCCAGCCGCAGAGCGCTCTTCTCGCCATGAGCCGCCCCGGTCAGCGCGCCCACCTCCAGCTCCATCAGCCGCTCGGCGGCAAATGAGATCATGTCGCGCAGGATATCCGCATCAGGGGTCTTCTCCACAAGCGTGCGAAGGTTCATCATGTCATCGGTCATTGGTCTTCCTCGGGGTTGGACGGTTGTCGCAAACCCGAGCCTCGCCCGAAGAACGATCAATGGCCACCGCCATCATCCCGACTGCTACGGCGCTGGTGAAGGCGCGCAGACGGGATGATGGCTAAATCGAGCTACACCACGTCCGGGGACGTCACCAAAAAGAGCTGGATTGCTTCCCTGCGCTCGCAATGACTGTTGGCGTTTCGACGTCTTCAACGGT
>JBOFUS010000724.1:0-6642 GCA_051652685.1 Beijerinckiaceae bacterium | reverse complement strand
AGACGCGACGTTTCACGGCAGCGGAACCGTTTCCAGCGTATCGGGAAAAAGATTGGTGGAGGTAAGCGGGATCGAACCGCTGACCTCTTGCATGCCATGCAAGCGCTCTCCCAGCTGAGCTATACCCCCACACGGGTTGCGAACCGGCCCTGGGTATTCCGGACGGATCGCTCTTTGCAGCGGCTTTCGCCGAAGTTCGGGTTGTCTCTCACAAGCCGCCCGGCGAGGCAAGAGACTTCGTCGGCGAAATTCAGACCTCTTCCTCGCCCTCGATCTCGCTGTCGATAAGGTCGGCAACGTCATCATCGCCTTCTTCTTCGACAGCAAGGAATGTATCGTCGTCATCGCTCACGACAATTTCCTCATCGATTTCGATGTCGTCCGCCACAACGTCCTTGCCGGCGTCGCCCTCGGCCACTTCGATTGGCACGAACTCGGCAGCAGCAGCCACCGGATCAACCGCCTCGTCCTCATCCTCATCGTCATTGTTGCTGACGATGATCGGTCCCTTGGTGAGCGGCTCGAACGAGCTGCGCGGCCAGGACTCGCCTGAATAGGGAGACAGGATCGGATCCCGTCCGAGATCGTAGAATTTGCGGCCCGATGTCGGGCAGACGCGTTTGGTGCCAAGCTCAGGGCGTGCCATGGCAGCTCTCCTGGATAGAGTCCGGGGATGTCGGAAAAATGAGATCGTCGCGTTAGTCAAGGCTGACCGCACTGTCAACCGTGAAACTAGCAGCGGTCAATGATGGCGGCGGGCTTGTCTCGCGTGTCACGACTGGCTAACCGCTGATGCCGCTGGCCAAGGACGTTGCGGGACCGACCGGAAATCATGATTATTGCCATTGACGGAACCGCGGCCTCGGGGAAGGGCACTCTGGCGAAACGCATCGCGGCGGCACTGGCTTTGCCGCACCTCGATACCGGACTTCTCTACCGCGCCGTTGGCCAGGCCATGCTCGACCGGGAGCTGCCGCTGGACGACACGGCCGCAGTAGGGCGCGCCGCGCTCAGTCTTCGCCCGGAGCAACTGGCCGATGCGAGACTGCGTAGCGCGGAAGCCGGCAGGGCAGCTTCGGCGGTTGCTGTCATCCCCGCAGTCCGTGCCGCGTTGAAGGCGTTCCAGGTGGACTTTGCCCACCGCGATGGCGGCGCGGTGCTGGACGGCCGCGATATCGGGTCGGTGATCGCACCCGATGCGGACCTGAAGCTGTGGGTCACAGCGGCACCGGAAATACGGGCGCAGCGGCGCTATCTCGAGCTTTCCGCCACCGACGCCACGATCAGCGAGGCGCAACTGCTGGACGAACTTCGGGCGAGGGATGCACGCGACGCGCCCAACATGGTTCTGGCGCATGATGCCGTGCTGCTGGACACGTCGACCATGGACCGCGACGCCGTGTTCGAAGCAGCCATGGCGCTGGTGCGCGCCCGGCAGGGAGCAGGTACCAGCGGTTGACGCGCAGCCGGTGAGGCCGGACAGATGGGATGTACGCAGGAAAGCCTCCGACTCATGAACGCAGCGCCCGCCATCTCCTTCGCCGACGTTTCGGCCGCCCGCGCGCGGCTTCAGGGACATGCGGTGCTGACGCCGCTCCTGTCCTCGCCGGCATTGGACGAGCGCACGGGTGGGCGCATCCACGTCAAGGCCGAGCCGCTGCAGCGCACCGGCTCGTTCAAGTTCAGGGGGGCGCACAACCGCCTCTCGCAGCTCACGGAAGCGGAGCGGAAGGCCGGTGTGGTCGCATATTCTTCAGGCAACCACGCGCAGGCCGTCGCCTATGCGGCCCGCAGCTTTGGCATCGCGGCCACGATCATCATGCCCAGGGATGCACCGGCACTGAAGATCGAAAATACAAAGGGTTACGGCGCAAGGGTGATCCTCTATGACAGGTTTGGCGAGAGCCGCGAAGCCATCGGCGTAAAGGTCGCCGCAGAGACGAATGCGATCATCGTGCCGCCCTACGACGATCCGTATGTAATGGCAGGCCAGGGCACCGTCGGCATCGAAATCGCCGGGCAACTTGCCGCCCTGGGTCTTTCAGCCGATGTGCTGCTATGCTGCTGCGGCGGCGGCGGGCTGATGGCCGGCGTCTCGACCGCTATGCGCGAACTCAGCCCGGGAACAGCCATCTATGCCGTGGAGCCCGAGCGTTTTGACGACACGCGCCGCTCGCTCGCCGCCGGCACACAGGTCGCGAACGAGCCGGGGCCGATGTCGATCTGCGACGCCATCGTCACGCCGATGCCGGGCAAGCTGACCTTCCCGATCAACCTTTCGCTGCTTTCCGGTGGTCTTGCCGTCAGCGATGCCGAAGCTGCCGAAGCGGTGGCGTTCGCTGCGCGCGAATTGAAGGTGACGGCGGAGCCGGGCGGGGCGGTGGCGCTTGCGGCAGCGCTGTCAGGCAAGCTCGATCTGGCGGGAAAAACGGTCGCCGTCGTGCTTTCCGGCGGCAACATCGATCCGGCGTTTCACGCGGCGATCATCGCTGCGGGCGGCTTGCCGGGGTGACCGGTTTCCGACGTCGCGCGTCACTGCCTTTGCGCAACATCGCGGCGCTTCTGTGCTGCCTCTGGCTTGCTTCCTGCGCCGTCGTTGATCCCGATCAGGCGCGGCTTTGCCGTATGGCGCTTCCGGCGCTGCATCCCGATGGAACAATGATCGATGTGGTCTCGACGGGCGTTGGACGCACGGCAAACAGTGTGAGGATTGTCTACGAGCGCGCCCAGCCACCCCGTCCACCCCGCGAGCATGTTGTGGAATGCGGTTTCGGCGGTGGTCGCTTCGATCGCGAGCGGCAGGAACTGGTCAGGCTAGCGCTCGATGGCGCGGTGATGACCGAGACGCGGCTGATTTTTCTCAAGCGGTACTGGTTTACCGATCCGGTTGCGGCGGGCGCGACGCCGAAGCTGTCGGCAAGCGAGCTTTCGGCACTGCCCCGTCTGCCACGCTGGCTGGCGGTCGCGCTGCAGCATGTTGCTGCCGCACTGCCGCAAATCGCGATCTACCTGATGCTTGCGCCGGCCTATGCGCTGGTCTACGGCCTCACGGGCAAGATCAACCTTGCTTTTGGCGAGCTTGCGATCATTGGCGGTCAGGGTGCGCTGATCGGCGCTGTCGGAGCGGCCATGTTTGGCGGTGGCGGGGCGGCCATGGTGCTGCCCGCGGCGCTGCTGCTGGCGCTGGCGGCCGCCGCCACCCATGGCGACCTGATGGCCAAGTCCGTTTTCGAGCCACTTGCGCGCAGTGGTCCGCGCCCGGCGCTCGTCGCGTCGCTGGGGCTGATGCTTGGCCTTTCGGAGTATATCCGCATCGCACAGGGTGACGGCATGCGCTGGACGCCGCCGCTGCTCAACGCGCCGCATCATCTGGCGGTCGCCGGCGAATTCACCGTGACGATGACGGAAGGTGCCATGCTGATCGTGGCATTGGCCGCGCTGGTTGCGGCTGGTCTGCTGATGCTGATGCGCGGCACCGGCTTTGGCCGTGCGTGGAGAGCCAGCGCGGATGATGCAGGGGCCGCCGCGCTGATGGGCATCGATCCGCTGGCAACGCTGGCGCGCACCTTTGCCGTGGCCAGCCTGCTCGCGGGGCTGGCCGGTTTCGTGATGACGGCGCACTATGGCGGCATCGGCTTTTCGGGCGGTCTGGCAATCGGGCTCAAGGCGCTGGTCGCGGCGATTGCCGGCGGCATCGGCTCGGTGCCGGGTGCCATGCTGGGTGCGTTGATGATCGGCAGCTTCGAGGCGCTGTGGTCCGCCTTTTTTCCCATCGGTCAGGCGGAAATCGCCATCTATGCCCTGCTCGTGCTCTTCCTGATGTTCCGCCCCGGCGGTATCCTGGGCTGGCGCGAGCTTGGCCCGCGCCAGTTCTGAAGGGGGCGGCGCATGGTCGATTTTGCGGATATCGAGCAGGCGGCAGCATTGCTCGCGGGTGAGGTGATCCGCACGCCCACCTTGCCGGCGCCTCGGCTCTCGGCGCTGACGGGAGCAGAGGTTTTCGTCAAATACGAGAACATGCAGGTGACAGGCTCCTTCAAGGAGCGCGGCGCGGCCAACCGCATGCGCCGCCTGACGGACGCTGAAGGAAAGCGCGGCGTCGTCGCCATGAGCGCCGGAAACCATGCGCAGGCCGTGGCGTGGCATGCACAGAAAGCCGGTATCCCCGCAACCATCGTCATGCCGGTGGGAACGCCCCACGTGAAGGCAGAGAACACGCGCGGTTTTGGCGCGAAGGTGGTGTTTTCTGGCGAAACGCTGGCGGAAGCCGAAGTCACTGCCCGCGGCCTGTCAGATGAGCACGGCTTGACCCTGATCCACCCCTACGATGATCCGCACGTCATTGCGGGGCAAGGTACGGCTGCGATGGAAATGCTGGCCGATGCTCCGGATCTTGATACGCTGATTGTGCCAGTCGGCGGCGGTGGGCTGATTTCGGGCATGGCCATTGCCGCAAAGGCGATGCGGCGCGAGGTCACCATCATCGGCGCGGAAGCGGCGCTCTATCCCTCTTTCTGGAACGCGCTGAAGGGGGAGACGCGGGCTATCGGCGGGCCGACGCTGGCGGAGGGCATCGCCGTCAAGAATGTCGGCGTGCTGACACTGGAGATCGCACGGGCGTTGGTGTCTGACATCGTTCTTGTCGACGAGGACAGGCTGGAGAAGGCCGTCGCGCTCTTCGCCGCCTTGCAGCGAACCATGGCGGAAGGGGCGGGAGCGGCTGGCCTCGCCGCCATGCTGACAGAACCGGAGCGCTTTCGCGGCAGGCGCGTCGGGCTCATTCTCTGCGGGGGCAACATCGACGCGCGGTTGCTCGCCGGTGTCATGGTGCGCGAGCTGGAGCGGGCGGAGCGCATTGTCTCGTTCCGCGTGACAACGGTGGATCGGCCAGGGCTGCTCGGGCTGCTCGCCAGCCGCGTCGGCACCCATGGGGGCAACATTCTGGAGGTCAACCACCAGCGCCTTTTGCTGAATGTGCCAGCGAAGGGTGTCTCTATCGATCTGACGGTCGAGATGCGGGATGCTGCCGCGACCACCGCGATGCTTGCGACACTGGCCGCCGAAGGTTGGTCGCCGGTGCGGTTGAACCAGAATGGCGAAGCTGGGCGGAATGTGGTGGGTCCCACCTGATGCAATGGAGCGATCAGGGCATCGTTCTCGGCGTGCGCAAGCACGGCGAATCAAGCGCCATCCTTGAAACGCTGACCCGCGCCCACGGGCGGCATCTCGGCCTTATCAGGGGAGGGCGCAGCCGCCGCCACGCTGCGACGCTGCAACCCGGCAACACGCTCGGCCTCGTCTGGAATGCGCGGATCGAGGAGCAGCTCGGTAACTTCGCCATTGAGCCCGAAGAGTTGCGGGCGGCGCGTCTCATCGACAGCGCTGCGGCGCTCTATGGCCTCGGCTACATCGCCTCGCTGCTGCGCGTGCTGCCGGAGCGCGAGCCCCACGAAGATCTCTACGAGGCGGCGACCGTGGTGCTGGACCACCTCGACCGGCCGGCGATTGCCGCGCCACTGGTCGTCAGGCTGGAGATCGGCGTGTTGCGGGCGCTGGGCTTCGGTCTCGATCTTACGGCCTGCGCCGCCACGGGCGCGACGCAGGAACTTGTCTATGTGTCGCCGAAATCCGCCCGCGCCGTGAGCGCCGGTGCCGGCGCGGCCTACCACGACCGGTTACTGCCACTTCCGGCCTTCGTGCAGTTGAACGCAACGGTGGTCTCCGCCTCGGCACTTGCCGACGGTTTTCGTCTCACGGGCTATTTTCTCGAACGCGACGTTTTCAGTGCGCGGGGGCTGACCATGCCCGAGCAGCGCGATGCCTTCCTGCGAGAGGCGATTGCCACCGGCTGAACGTGCCCGAACGGGAAAGTCGATGTTTCTCCGGCATTCCGCTCGGGAACATTCATCCGCCGCTGCACGCCCGAACAGGAACAGCTTTGTACCGTTTTGGCCGCTTTGGGAAAAAGGGATTGCCTGCGGTTCCCGCACAGGCATTTTTGCTGCACGGACGGGAATATGTGGTCTGTGGCGGTTGCCAACAGGCGCGGAACTCCGGCGTCTTGCCCCGAATCGGGCGAGTGCCTACCGCTTGACGCCACACGACGAGGCGGAACGCCATGAGCGAAGAGGCAAAGCCGCCGGGCGGCAGGCAAGGTGGGGGAAAGGACGGGTTCGAGCCGGTCAGCCTGAAGGCTGCGCTGGAAGAGCGCTATCTTGCCTATGCTCTATCGACGATCATGCACCGCGCCCTTCCGGACGTGCGCGACGGACTGAAGCCCGTGCAGCGGCGAATCCTGCACGCGATGCGGCTGCTCAAGCTTGATCCCGCCAACGCGTTCAAGAAATGTGCCTCTGTCGTCGGCGAGGTGATCGGCAAGTTCCACCCACACGGCGATCAGGCGATCTATGACGCGCTGGTGCGCCTCGCGCAGGATTTCTCCCAGCGCTATCCTTTGGTGGACGGTCAGGGAAACTTCGGCTCCATTGATGGCGATAACGCCGCCGCCTATCGCTATACCGAGGCCAAGCTGACGCAGGTGGCGGCACTGCTCCTGCAGGGTATCGACGAGGACGCTGTCGACTTTCGCCAGACCTACAATAACGAAAACGATGAACCCATTGTTTTGCCTGGTGCTTTCCC
>JBOFUS010000723.1:0-2874 GCA_051652685.1 Beijerinckiaceae bacterium | reverse complement strand
GTGGCTGTCATGCGCAGCACATGGCCCATGGTGGAGCCGCGGGTGAAGACGGCGTCGGTCTGGCCGGAATTTGGATTGGACATCAGACGGCCTGTCTGGCGGCTTTTGCGGCGTCGTCAAGCAATGCCTGCGTTTGGGGCGACAATGCTTTCGCCACATGCTCCGGTTCGGACAACGGCGTGGGCGTGATGCGCTCTTTGAGAGGGGCTTTGTGCGTGAGGTGGTTGCCGGAGATCATGTCGCCCTCGATCTGGAGCCGCAGGCGTTCCTCGTCGCGGCGCATGACATCGCGGCGAATGGCACGGGCCTCTTCCGGCTCATAGCCCAGCGCCTTGAGCGTCTCTCCGCCGAAATCGATGGCGGCGTCGAAGGTCTCGCGCACCACCGCGTCGGGCGCAAGCCGCATCAACTCAATGGCATGGCGGCGATCGTAGGCGCGGACGATGAGCTTTGCCTGACGGAAATTGTGGCGTGCGATCTCGGAGATCATCACGGCCGCTCCCTGGCTGTCGACGCAGACGCAGATCACTTCGGCATCGGCAGCGCCCGCAGCGCGCAGCACATCGAGCCGCTGGCCATCGCCGAAATAGACCTTGAAGCCGAATTTCGCGGCGGATTCGATCATCTCGATGTTGTTGTCAATCACGGTGACGTCGGTGCCTGATGCCAGCAGCACCTGGTTCACCACCTGGCCGAAGCGGCCGAAGCCGATGACGAGGGCCTTGCGCGCATTGTCGGGATAGGCCTCGTCGACGGGTTGCCCTGCAGAAGCGCTTGCCTCCAGCCGCGCCACAAGGCGCTCTGCCGCGCGTGCAACCAGCGGCCCGAGCAGCATGGAAAAGGCGGCAATGGCCATGAACAGTTTCTGCTGGTCGCCCGACAACAGACCCAGACCCGCCGCCAGAGGCAGGATGACGAAGGAGAATTCGCCCGCCGGCGTCAGCAGCGCCGAGCTGCGGATCACGCCGGGCCAGGGTCCCTTCTCCGACCAGCCCAGCGCCATGCACACGCCGAGCTTGATGCCGACCAGCGCCAGCGTGCCGGCGGCCACAAGGCCGAGATTGCGGCCAACAAAGCCCAGATCGATCAGCATGCCGACCGACATGAAGAACAGGCCGAGCAGCAGCCCCCTGAAAGGCTCTATGTCGGCCTCGAGCTCGTGGCGGAAATTCGATTCGGCCAGCAGCAACCCAGCAAGGAATGCGCCGAGCGCCATCGACATGCCAACCGCCGCCATGAGCCAGGCGCTGCCGAGCACCACGAGAAGCGCCGCCACCGTCATCAGTTCATGGCTGTTGAGTTTCGCCAGCAGCTTGAACATCGGGTTGAGCAGGTAGCGCCCGACCAGGACGACCGCTGCCACGGCGGCGACACCCTTGGCGATGGAAACGAACGCACCACCCTCCGCACTGCCCGCGCCTGCTGCCAGCAGCGGCACTATCGCCAGGATCGGCACAACCGAAAGATCCTGGAACAGCAGGATGGCGAAGGTCTTGCGGCCATAGCGGTGCTGCATGTGCCCACGCTCACGCAGGATCTGCAACGCGATGGATGTGGCCGAGAGCGCCAGCGCCAGTGCCACGACGAGCGCCGCCTTCCAGTCGAGTCCGAAGAACGCCAGAGGGAGCCCGATCAGGATCGCTGTCGGGATGAGCTGGAATCCGCCAAGCCAGGCGATGTCGCGCCTGAGTTCCAGCAGTTCGGAGACCTTCAGCTCGAGCCCTATGACGAAGAGAAACATCACCACGCCGATTTCGGCGATGCCGAAAAGCGTGGCGGGATCGCTGAAATAGCCGATACCTGACGGGCCAATGGCAATGCCGGCCACCAGATAGCCAAGGATCGCCGACAGTCCCGCAAAGCGGAAGGCAGGCACGGCGATCGTGGCTGCACCAAGAAACACGACGGCCTGTTCGACCAGTTGGGAGGTATGCGCGGCGTCGGCCATGGGAAAACTCTGTGCTGGCGGGCGGCCGGTCGCGCTGCATCGCCCGCCGACGCGCAAGCATATAGAGGCTGCCCGGCAAAGATGCGAGTGGGTGGGAACCAGCCATGCACCAACGGTGGATCGTGCCGTCATTGCGGTGTCGCGTTGCTTTGGCGTGGCGTGGGCCATATACGCATCGCAGCAACGCGAGGATGGAGAGACACAATGAGCGGGATCGACCAGCGCAAGGATGCGGCCGAGAAGAAATACGCCCATGACGAGGAACTTGCCTTCAAGGCAAACGCCCGCCGTGCCAAGCTGATCGGTCTGTGGACCGCCGAACAGATCGGCAAGAGCGGTGCCGATGCCGACGCCTACGCCAAGAGCGTGGTGATGGCGGACTTCGAGGAAGCCGGCGACGACGACGTCTTCCGCAAAGTGCGCGCCGATCTGAACGCCGGTGGCAAGACCGACGTGACCGACCATGTGATCCGCCGCACGATGGACGAACTGATGGCGAAGGCCATCGAGCAGATCAAGGCCGGCGTCTGACAATGCTGGACGTCTGACTGGCCGGGACGTCAAAGCTTGATCCCCTGGATTCATCTCGCCACCACCACCGTTCCGGACGGTGGCGAGATGACGCTCAAGCAGCGCGGCGCGGAGTTCTCCATCAAGCTCGGCGGCGTCGAGTTAATGAACTCACGCCTCAGCGGCTCGGAGGAGGCGATGGCGACACTCGCCGCCGAGCGCCTCGCGGGCCGACCGAAACCCGCCGTACTCATCGGCGGGCTTGGCATGGGCTTTACCCTGCGCGCGGCCCTTGGCGCTTTCGGCTCCGATGCACGGCTTGTGGTAGCCGAGCTCGTGCCTGCCGTGGTCGCGTGGGCACGCGGGCCGATGGCCGAAGTCTTCGCCGGCTGCCTCGATGATCGCCGCGTCGAGGT
>JBOFUS010000722.1:0-1416 GCA_051652685.1 Beijerinckiaceae bacterium | reverse complement strand
GAGGCGCGTTTTGCCCTCCATGTCGAGCGCGAGCGGCTGGACGCGCTCAAGGCCGAAGCGGATCTGAAGCTGATCGACATGCGCTCCATCGCCGTGCAGGGACTGCTTCAACCTGGCTCCCTGAACGCTGTGGGTGCCGCCAAGGCGATGTTCTTCTGGCATGCGCGGCATCGCTTCTGCGGAGCCTGTGGCAGCGCGACCGCCTCCGCCTCCGCTGGCTGGAAGCGCGTTTGCACCGGCTGCGGCGCGGAGCATTTTCCGCGAACCGACCCGGTGGTTATCATGCTGACGGTGGATGGCGACCGCTGCCTGATGGGCCGCGCGCCGCGCTTTCCGGAGACGATGTATTCCTGCCTTGCCGGCTTCATGGAGCCGGGCGAAACCATCGAGGATGCGGTGCGCCGCGAGACACTGGAGGAAGCCGGCATCACCACCGGCCGCGTACGCTACTATGCAACGCAGCCCTGGCCGATGCCGGGCTCGCTGATGATCGGCTGTTTTGCCGAGGCGACAAGCACCGAGATCCGGATCGACACGACGGAACTCGCCGACGCCCGCTGGTTCAGCCGGGACGAGGTGGCGGCCATTCTCGACAACCGGCACCCGGGCGGGATCAGCTGCCCGCCGCGCATGGCCATCGCCAACCACCTGATGACGGCGTTTGTCGAAGGCCGCTGATATTCTGGCGATGGACATTGAGCCTCTGGAAGAGCCATCATGCTCGCCACATCGCCGGAGTGCGATCACGACACGAGGAGGAGACCACCCCATGAGAGTGAACCGCAGACATCTGATGCTGGGCGCAGGCGCAACGCTCGCAGCACCGGCCGTCATCACCAGCGCGCGCGGCCAGACAACCGTAACGCTGAAGCTCCACCACTTCCTGCCGCCGGTTTCGAACGGCCACGCCAAGCTGCTCGCCCCCTGGGCAAAGAAGGTGGAGGCCGACAGCGCCGGCAAGATCAAGATCGACATCTTCCCTGCCATGCAGCTTGGCGGCACGCCGCCGCAGCTCTTCGATCAGGCCCGTGATGGCGTGGCGGACATCGTGTGGACGTTGCCCGGCAACACGCCCGGTCGCTTTCCGACAACAGAAGTGTTCGAACTGCCGTTCATCTGCGCCGAACAGGGCATCGTGAATGCAAAAGCCGCACAGGAGTTCGCGAACACCTACCTCAAGGATGAGGTCAAGGACGTGAAGCTGCTCGCCTACTGGACCCATGATGCGGGGCACATCCATTCCAACAAGCAGATCAGGACGATGGATGATCTGAAGGGCATGAAGCTGCGCAACCCGACACGCCTTGCCGGCGAGGCGTTGAAGGCGCTGGGTGCCACCTCGGTCGGCATGCCGGTGCCGCAAGTGCCGGAAAGCCTGGCCCAGCGCGTCATCGACGGTGCCGTGATCCCGTGGGA
>JBOFUS010000721.1:0-13097 GCA_051652685.1 Beijerinckiaceae bacterium | reverse complement strand
TGGCCCAGTTCACGTCCACCTCGCCGGAGCCCATGGCGTCAAACGCGCCTTCCATGCCAACCGAGCCGATGTAGATGTGGGCCAGCATCGCCGCGATCATCAGCATGCCGACGATTCCGTGGATCATGTTGGAGAGCTGCAGGCCTTCCAGCCCCGTCCAGCGGAAGGGGAAGAGCAGCGTCAGGCCGGTGAGGGTGAGTGCAGCGCCACCCAGGATCACGCTCCAGAACACCACCTTCTGGCCGCCGTTGAAGCGCGCCGCCGGCGGGTGGCTGTCGTCCAGCAGGCCGCCGCCGGCCTTGAACCACGCCACGTCACGGCCGTTTGGCATGTTGTCCTTGAGCCAGAGAACCAGCATCAGCACCACGCCGAGCATGAAGGGGAAGGAGAGGTAGTTGTGGCTGAACTTGGCAAACTGCGACCACGGCCCGAAGGCCGCGTCGCCCAGCCAGGGCTGGATCACGTATTTGCCGAAGGTGATGTTGAGGCCCGAGAAGGCCAGCACCAGAAATGTCGTGGCCGTCAGCCAGTGGGTGAAGCGCTCCAGACCGTTAAAGCGCGTCAGCGTCTTGCCCGATGCGCCCTTGGATACGCGGATCTTGCCGCGCTTCAGGTAGAACAGCAGCAGGCCAAAGACGCTGCCGAGGATCGACAGTGCGCCGACCCACTGCATCAGGCCCTGATGGGTTGCGGTCCAGGCGGTGTTGCCCGGCGCGATCAGGTTCGCGGCGTTGCGATCAGGAATGGAAACGCGGCCCTGCAGTGTCTCGCCGGGCTTCAGCGCCTGGAAGAGCTGGTCTTCCTTCACCGACTGCGCCGTGGGGTTCACAGTGGTTGGCTGCTGCGCCAGCGTCGGCTGCGCGACGGCGAGGCTGAACAGGATGGCGAGCGCCGCGAGAAATCTGCTCATTGGGTCTTCTTCCCTGAATTGTTCTACCGCATTTCGCGCCACGACAACGGCGATGCGAAATGTTCTTCGAGGCTGCGTTACGCTCCGCACCTCAGGATGAGGGCAGAAGAGCGAAAACGATCCTCATGCGGAGGTGCGAGCCCCGAAGCACGCACCCCAATGGGCCCAACTCAGACGTTGATGCCCTGCTTGTAGGCCGTCTTCCAGCCCCATGCACCGGAGCCGTAGCCCCGCTTCATCACGCGCTCGCGGTAGATCTGCTCGATCATGTCGCCGTCGCCGGCGAGCAGTGACTTGGTGGAGCACATCTCGGCGCAGAGCGGCAGCTTGCCTTCGGCCAGACGGTTGGAACCGTATTTCTCGTACTCCGCCTTGCTGCTGTCGGCCTCGGGGCCGCCGGCGCAATAGGTGCACTTGTCCATCTTGCCGCGCGAACCGAAGTTCGCGGTCTTCGGATACTGCGGCGCGCCGAAGGGGCAGGCGTAGAAGCAGTAGCCGCAGCCGATGCACAGGTCCTTGGAGTGCAGCACCACGCCGTCGAGCGTCGTGTAGAAGCAGTTCACCGGGCAGACGGCGGCGCAGGGCGCATCCGTGCAGTGCATGCAGGCCATGGAGATGGAGCGCTCGCCCGGCTTGCCGTCATTGATGGTGACGACGCGCCGGCGGTTGATGCCCCAGGGCACCTCGTGCTCGTTCTTGCAGGCGGTGACGCAGGCGTTGCACTCGATGCAGCGGTCCGCGTCGCAGAGGAATTTCATGCGTGCCATTGGATCTTTCCTCCCTTACGCCGATGCGATCTGGACAAGGGTGACTTTACCCTCGTGCATGCCGGTCACGGGGTCATAGCCGTAGGTGGTGACAGTGTTGACGCTTTCGCCCAGCACATAGGGGTCGGTACCGGCCGGATAGTTCTTCCGGTGGTCCTCGCCCATGTAGAAGCCGCCGAAGTGGAACGGCATGAAGGCAACGCCCTTGCCCACCCGCTCGGTGACCAGCGCCTTGACGCGGGCCTTGGAGCTGTTCTCCGGTCCCGACACCCAGACCATCTGGCCGTCGACGATGCCGCGCTGCTGCGCGTCCGCCGGATGGATCTCGACGAACATGTCCTGCTGGAGTTCGGCGAGCCATGGGTTGGAGCGGGTTTCCTCGCCGCCACCCTCGTACTCGACGAGACGTCCCGAGGTCAGGATGATCGGGAACTTCTCGGCAAGTTTGCTCTCGACGGCCTTTTTCTGGAAGGTCGCGCCGATGTTGGGCATGCGGAACTGCTTGCCGTCCGGTCGCGTGGGATACTTCGCCACCAGATCGGGCCGAATCGAGTAGATCGGCTCGCGGTGGGTCGGCACCGGGTCAGGCAGGTTCCACGCAACAGCGCGGGCCTTGCCGTTGCCGAAGGGCGAGCAGCCATGCTGGATGGCCACCCGCTGGATGCCGCCTGACAGGTCAATGGCCCAGGACACGGTGCCCGGCGTGTTGCCGCCGATCCTGAGGATCGTGGCGCGCTCGGCCTCCGACAGGTCCTTGTCCCAGCCAAGACGCTGGAGCATCGCATAGGTGAACTCCGGATAGCCGTCCTGGATCTCGGAGCCCTGCGACCAGCTGTTGCTGGCGAGAAGGCTCGTCGTCTCCACTTCGCCCGGCAGCAACCCGCTGTTGCCGCGCGTCAGGCCGAAGCGCGGACGGAACGAGCCGCCGCCGTCCTTCACGGGCAGGTTGGTGTTGTAGAGGATCGGCGAGCCGGGATGGCGCAGTTCCGGCGTGCCCCAGCAAGGCCATGGCATGCCGTAGAAATCGCCCGCGACTTCGGCCGGAGCACCGGGCTTCGACTTCAGCGTCACGATGTCGAAGTGCTGCTGGTTCTTCATGTGCGCCTTGATGCGCTCCGGGCTCTGGCCCGAATAGCCGGTGGACCAGCCGCCACGGTTGATCTCGCGGAGGATGGATTCAGCCTCCGGCTCGTCGCCGAACTTGCCCTTCACCATCGCGATGTTCTTGAACATCTCGTTCGCGAAGCCGAGCTTCTGGGCCAGCTTGTACATGACCCAGTAGTCGTTCGCCGACTCGAAGATCGGCTCGACCACCTTTTCGCCCCACTGAAGCGAACGGTTGGAGGCCGTGCGCGAGCCGGAGCATTCCATCTGCGTGGCAATCGGCAGCAGGTAGGTGCCGTTCTTGCGGCCGCCGAGCGAGACGAAGTTCGTCGGATGCGGATCGGCGACGACCAGAAGTTCCAGCGCTTCGAGGCCCTTCTTCAGGTCAGGCTGGCGCGGCACGGTGTTGCCGCCGTGGCCGAAGACGATGGCCGCCTTGACGTTGTCCTTCTGCTCCACGTCCTTCTTGTCGTAGGTGACGGCGTCGAACCAGCGGGTAGACGGGATGCCGGGCATCTCCATCATCTTCTTGTCCTCGAAACGCGCGAGCATCGACTCGTAAGGCACTTCCCAGACGCGCGACCAATGCCGCCACGCGCCCTCGACGAGGCCGTAGTAGAGCGGCAGCGTGCCGATATCGAGGCCAAGATCCGTCGCGCCCTGCACGTTGGTGTGGCCACGGAAGATGTTGGCACCCGTGCCCGGCGCACCGACGTTGCCGGTGGCGAGCAGCAGGATGCAGCTGGCGCGCACGTTGGCGGTGCCCACCGTGTGCTGCGTCTGGCCCATGCACCAGATCAGCGTTGCAGGCTTTTCCTTGGCGAATTTCTCGGCGACCTTCTTCAGCTGTTCGCCGGGAACGCCCGAGATGTCTTCCACGGTCCTGGGATCGTATTTCTTCACCTCGGCACGGATCTGGTCCATGCCGTAGACGCGGTTCTCGATGAAGGACTTGTCCTCCCAGCCGTTCTCGAAGATGTGCCAGAGAATGCCCCACAGCACCGGAATGTCGGTGCCCGGACGGATGCGCACGTATTCGTTGGCGTGTGCTGCCGTGCGTGTCATGCGCGGATCGATGACGATCAGGTTGGCGCGGTTGATCTCCTTGCCGGTCAGCACATGCTGCAGCGACACGGGGTGCGCTTCGGCCGGGTTGCCGCCCATGATGATCATGGTCTTGGAGTTACGGATGTCGTTGTAGCTGTTGGTCTGCGCGCCGTAGCCCCAGGTGTTGGCAACGCCGGCCACCGTGGTCGAGTGGCAGATGCGGGCCTGATGGTCGACGTTGTTGGTGCCCCAGAAGGCCGCGAACTTGCGGTAGAGATAGGCGCCCTCGTTGGAGAACTTGGCCGAGCCCAGCCACCAGACGGAGTCGGGACCGGACTTCGCCCGGATCTGCATCATCTTGTCGCCGATCTCGTTGAAGGCGACGTCCCAACTGATCTTCTTCCACTCGCCGTTTTCGAGCTTCATGGGGTACTTCAGGCGGCGATCGCCCGACACCGTCTCGCGGATCGCGGCGCCCTTGGCACAATGGGTGCCCCGGTTGATCGGGCTGTCCCAGGCCGGCTCCTGGCCGACCCACACGCCGTTCTGCACTTCGGCAATCACCGTGCAGCCGACCGAGCAGTGGGTGCACATGTTCTTGCGCAGCTCGATGGGCTTCGACATGTCTGCCGCACCCATGCCGCCGCCAGCGGCTTCCGCCTGGCGAACGGCCGTGACGCCGAGGGTAGCCACACCGCCGGCCACAAGGCCCGAGCGGCGCAGGAACGAGCGGCGGTCAAGCACGCCCGAGGTGGACACACCAAGTGCCGATGCCAGCGAGGCGCGGCGGGCGGAGGCTTCTCTTCTTTTGACGAGCATCGTCCTCTCCCTCAGACTCAGTAACGGTTCGTGCGGTAAAAGGCGCGGACGTGGTCCGTCTCCTTGTACCGCGCCTTGGTGCGCTCATTGCGCGCCTCGGATGCCAGTGCCGGCGCAGTCGCAGCATCGGCGGTAACGCCGGCAGCGGCCGCGCCCGCGCCCAGTCCCAGCGCCTTCAGAAAGCCGCGGCGCGGCAGCTTCTCGGTTCCCGGCTCTTCGGGATTCTGGTCGGTCATGGCGTCCTCCATTTCCAGTCGTTTGCGCTGCCGGTCAGGCAGGCAGCGCGAATGCTTCCGTCTCGATGGTGATGAACGCTGCGCCAATACGGGCGACAGCGCGGTAGAAATCGGTTTTGGCGCAGCTTTCCAGATCGGCGAAAACCCGGCCGGCGAATGGCGCGACATGGCGCTCGAAAAAGCGTTGCTGCGTGTCTTCGCCGAGTGAATTTTTACCACCCGTGAACTGGCCGGTGATGATGCCAGCCATCACGTCGCAAAGGATGCCGAGGTGATCCTCGGGCTCCAGCAGGCCCTCGGCCCGCTCGATGCCGAGTTTCAGCAGATCCTCGCGCACCCGGGCCAGCGGCCGCTCATGCAGGAACCCTGTGAGATAGTAAGAGGCGTAGGGCAGCAGCTCTCCACGTCCGACGCCGACGAAAAGCCGGAAGAACTCACGTGCTTCCGTCGCGGCATCGCTTTCATCCGCCGCTTCGCCCAGCGACATGTGCAGGAGGCCGAGCGGCGAGGCATCGCCCCGCATGCGGCCGACATCCGCCAGAAACGAAGCTGTCGGGGCCTCGCGCAACAGCCGGCCAAGGAGCAGATATTCCTGCGCGCGTGCCTGGTCGACCTCGTCGATGTCGTGCTTCTCGGCATAGAGGTCAGGCCGCAGCATGTCGCGGGAAACGCCCGTCAGGCCTTCCACCGTAATGACGCGTTCAGCCGGCACCTTTGTCCAGTTGGAAACTGACGGCTGGGCAATGCCAAGCTTGCGCGCCAGCGGCGCGATGCCGCCTGCCGCGTCAATCGCCTGTCGTAACCCCTCGTCCCGCATGTCCGCCCTGATCACCCCAGCCCGCTTTGTTGCGCGCATTATTTCATCCATATGGATGGCTATAGGCTAGAGCTATACCAATCTGGAATCGCTATCAAGTGGGCAAAGCGCCTCCATGGCGACGTCGACTAAAGTCGTAAACACTTGATTCATCTGAGGTTTTTTGCACCGCAACATGGACTTCGTCCATGCGTCCGGCGATGCCTGATTTCTGTGCAGTTTCCGATGGTATATCAGTCACTTCACCCGCCTCAGCCGAGCTCTCAGCCGTTTGGGGAAGTGCTTCTGGAGAGTCACCTGCTTCCGGCTCAAGCGCGGTTCCGGTGTCATCGCGGGCCACGGGCTGCGTCAATCGGAACAGCCCTTCCACAAGTTTCTCCGCATCGAAATCGCCGATGGACGACGAGAATCCTGGAATCGCATCCGGGTTGTTGAAGTCCCACTGGTTTTCCGCCATCTCGATGAAACCGCTGATGGTCGGGTCCGTCTCCCACATTTTGCGCAGTGCGGCGTTGCGCAGGCTCGCGGGCACGTGCTTCTGCAGGAACGCCGAGACGTCGCCGCCGGGCAGCACATCTTCAAGTGACGGGAGCGGCAGTGGTTCGGTGATTTCCGGTGCGGTCTCCGCAGGATTGGCCGGCGGCGCGGCCTTTGCCTTCTGCTCTTCCAGATGCACGTCCTGCTTGCGGCGCGCCCAGCGGCTGAGAAAGCCGCCCTCGTCCTCAGGCCGGCTCATGGTCGTCATCCTTCAGGCCGCGCTCGCGCAGCATCCGGTCGCGCTCCGGCCCGCGCCGGCCGAAGGCGAGCGCCTCCGGATTCGCATCGCGGCGCTTGCGCTTGTAGAACGGCTTCTCCACGTGGTGCTCATCAACAAAGGTCATCAGCGCCAGCTGGATCGCCTCTGGCATATCCACCACATTGACCACGTCCCAGCCCGTCTCGGCGAAACCCTCGCCCTCGGAGGGATCACAGGTGACGCGGACAACTTCCGGCAATTCAGGCCCGCCCGTCGGCCTGAGCACCACCCAGAGTCGCGGCGGTTCCGCCATGAGATTGGAGCGGTAGTGCTCGGTCTCCTGCGGATGGACCGCAATCTCATGGGCTCCGGCGTAGAACATCTCGGCGTCCCCATCGCGGCCAAGCCGCACGCCGGCTTCTGCCGCAGGCACATCGGGAAGCACCGCGTGCGCCTCCCACACCACGTCCTGCCAGGGCGAGGTCGAAGGCCGGCGCGTCAGCACGACACCGACGGAAAGGGTGAAGGCCGCCATCAGTTGGCCTCCACCAGCGGCAGCCCGGCGATCAGGTTCTGCGGCTTGATGCGGACGATCCGGTCCTCGCCCATGGCAAGGATCAGATAGATCGGCTGCTCTGCCATGCCGGATTTCAGGCGCGGATCGTCGGCCAGCGTCATGCGGTAGAGGGCGACCACACGGGTGCGGTCGGCTTCCGCCAGATTCTTCCCCTGCCATAGCCGGTTTCCGAACCGGGTGCCTTCCTGATCCAGCCCAATGAACCAGCTCCAGTTCTGGTCATGCACTTCCGGCAGCGGCACGACGCGGGCGTCGAGTTTCATAAGATGGCCAAGCCAAAGCCCGATTGCGCGGCCGAGTGCTGCACGCGCCGGTTTGTCGAAGCTGAAATCCAGCACCATGTCGAAAGCGTCCGAACGCGCCTTGTAGCCGTCCGTGTCGTCGCCCGCGAGAATGTCGAGGCTCTTGGCAGCCTGCTCGCCGAACATGGCGACAAGAGGGGAGGCGTGGCTGTCGACCTTCGATCCATCCACGGTCTCCTCATCCGCCAGCAGCAGCGCGCCTTCGTTCACCGTCAACCGCTGGGCGCGGAAGAACATCTCGGCCGCGCGCAGCACATGGGCGTCTTCTTCCTCGTCCAGCGCATTCCTGAGGATGGCGTGAACCAGCTGGTTGACGAAAAGCGGCGGCGTGCGCCCCATGCCGCCCTTCACCAGTGACAGATAGGCGGCCTCCAGCGAGCCTGCCGCCAGCAGCCGGTCGCGGAAGGCAACGAGCATCTCCCAGTTCTCCCGAGCATCGGGATCGAGCATCGCGGCGAGGTCGTCCGTCGTAACGGGATCGGCCGGCGCGATCATCAGGCGGGCGTGCAGCGCGCGTTCGGCGGCGCAGGCTTCCGGCGGCGGTGCCACCTCGGGCCGCGCATAGAACGCCTTGAGAAAGGCGTCGGTGACGGCCAACCGGCCCATCTCGTCGCGCTCCAGCAGCAGATGTCCCGACGAGACCCAGAAGTCCTGATGGTGGTGCCAGTGATGCGAATGAACGTCGTTCATGGTCGCTTGTGTGCTTCGGCGAGGCCTGCGAGGTCAACCCGCTCCTCGATCTCGTCTTCACCTTCCACCTCATGAAACGTGAAGACGCGGCTGTAGTTGTCCTTGTTGAACGGGAGACCGGGCTTCACCGTGCGGATCTGCTCGCGGATATCGCCGCCCTCGCCAAGCGTGCGGTGCAGCACGACGATGGTCTGCTCCGGGTGGTCGGCGCAGCTTTCCGCGAAGCAGACCTCCTCGTCCGCTGCCGCGAGCGCCTCGCCCATATCCGGAGCGCCATGCACTTCGACGAGGTGTACGGCGAGCGCTTGAACGGCGTTCATTCGTTCTTCCGCCGTGGCTTCCACCACCACTGCAAGCGTCGCATCGCCGAAGGATGAAAGTCCGAGAAAGCTGGAGCGGAAAGACACGCGCTCTTTTGGCGAGAGCGCGCCGACGTCAGCGCCGAACCAGCGGAAGGAGCCGGGCACCGCCCATTCACCAGCCTCCGCCGCGCGGGCGAAGACGAAGGTGTCGGAGGCGTCGAGCCGCAGCGTACGCAGGAGCTTGATCATCGGTAGCCTGTTTCGAACGAGAACTGATCATCCGGAGCCGTCAAGAGAATCCTTTTGCCGTGGGGGCAGGACCGGGTGCGTGTGCTCCGGCGCTTGAAGGTTGAAAAGCCGTGTTCCCCCCTGTGCCTGCACATATCACGTACTGTGCGAGAAGCGTGATCGGTTCGGACCGGTTTGCACCCCGATCCAACCCATGGTGGTGTCGCCCGCTCCCGTTCTGGTTTTACAGTGGTGGATGAGCCCGGAATCACCAGCGTGTCACGCATGGCAGAACAGTCGCTCAAAAACGCATTCATACGCATAAGGCAGGCTACCGTTGCTGTTGTGATTTGTGGAGTGGGAATCGCAGAGGACATGCTGGATTGTCTTTGGCTGTCAACTGGCTAAGCCGGGAGCTTTCGCAATGACGCAGAAGGCATTGCAGGACTGGCCGGGTGGTGCAGGACCGCCCACGGCGATCTGGCCGCGATGGACGTCTCGGTTCGCCATGAAAGGCTGGTATTCCTGAAGCTGGTGAGAAGGGTATCGGTTGAGCCGTGGCCAATGCTGCCTGACCACCCGGATACCCGCTCATCCTGAGCTTGTTGGACGGGAAGTCTCTGCTCCGCCTGGCATCTCAGGGCCGGATGCCACCATCCATAACGATGTTATCTATTAAACTATTGCTTTTTATGGTGAATTTCAATTCCAGCACCCAGTCCGTCCGGACGTGGCATCAAGGCGTGAGCCTCAAGCATTGCGCCAAGGCTGGCTGCGATGTCCGGCGGAAGGGCGGCGGCGCGCCGGGTTTTCATATCGACATGGATCGACAGGCACTCGCAGGAGGCGGAGAGCCAGCCATCGGTCGCATGGCGTATTTCCATCCAGCAATGGATGCGCTTGTCGTCGAGGTGCACGAGCTGGACAGTTGCGCGGATTGGGTCTGACTGCCTGAGTTCACGGCGATAGCTGACGCGGCTTTCCAATGTGAAATACGAGGCATCACGTTCGTCGACATACGCCTGATCGAGCCCGCAAAGACCGAAGGCCTCATCCATCGCACGGTCGAACAGCACGTGGTAATAGGCCATATTGAGGTGGCCGTTCACGTCGATCCACTCAGGCTCGATTGCCATGCGCGATGATACAAACGGTGCGAAAAAGAGGCTCGGCGGTTGAAAGCCCGAAGGTTCGCCGTTCTGGTCGCGGTCCTGGCGCATTCAGCCTCCCTGCTGTTTACGCGGTTGCGCCCCGGTTCGCGACACGAGGCGCATGGAAATCCCACGTCGCCTTTGGCCGAAAGCCGGGTTATCATTGTAATCTACGGTATGTTTCTGTCATTGGATGAGGCGATGCCTCGATTTTCTCGGAGTTCTCGCGACCATGCATGGGGATCAATCAGGAAACCGGCCGTCCGCTGAAGCGGTGAGCGCTGCGATCACCCGACTCACGCAAGCCTTCGGTAACCGCTGCGTCACGTCGAAGGCTGTGCGCGAGCAGCATGCCAACACCTTGACCTGGACGGAGAACCAGCCACCCGATGCGGTGGTCTATCCCATGAATACCGACGACGTGATCGCCGCCGTGCGTGTCTGCGCGGAGTTGTCAGTCCCGATCATTCCCTTCGGCACCGGAACCTCATTCGAGGGCCATGTGAACGCACCGCTGGGCGGTATCTCCATCGATACGTCGATGATGAAGGCCATCATCGAAGTGCATCCGGAAGATCTTGATTGCGTGGTCGAGCCCGGCGTGACCCGCAAACAGCTGAACGAGCACCTGCGCGATCAGGGCCTTTTCTTTCCCATCGACCCGGGCGCGGACGCCTCGCTCGGCGGCATGACGGCAACGCGGGCGTCCGGCACCAACGCTGTGCGCTACGGCACGATGAAGGACAATGTCATCGCGGTGAAGGCCGTGCTTGCCAGTGGCGAGGTGATGACCACGGCGCGGCGCGCCAAAAAAACCTCCGCCGGCTATGATCTGACCCGCCTCTTCGTGGGTTCCGAGGGCACGCTCGGCATCATGACCGAGATCACGCTGCGCCTTCAGGGCATCCCGGAGGCCATCTCGGCGGCCACCTGCACCTTCCCCTCGATCAAGGATGCCTGCGACACCGCGATTCTGGCCATCCAGAGCGGCATTCCCATCGCCCGGGTCGAGTTGCTGGACGGCAAGGCGGTGGAAGCTGTGAACGCCTACTCGAAACTTTCGCTTGCCGTGAAGCCCATGCTGTTGGTCGAGTTCCACGGCACGCCGGCATCTGTGCGGGAGCAGGCCGAACGTTTCGGCGAAATCGCGGAAAGCTGCGGAGGCGGCGACTTTCGCTGGAGCGACCGGCCGGAGGAGCGCACGAAGCTCTGGCAGGCCCGCCATGATGCCTACTGGGCGAGCATGGCGCTCCGGCCGGGCGCAAAAGGCATCTCGACGGATGTCTGCGTCCCTCTGTCGCGGCTGGCGGAATGCGTCGACGAATCCCTGCGCGACCTTGAGGAAACCGGCCTGCCGGGCACCTTGGTCGGCCATGTGGGTGACGGAAACTTCCATGTCCTACCGCTGATCGACATGGACAACGCCGATGAGATCCGGCGCGGCAAGGCCTATGTCGGCCGGCTGGTCGAGCGCGCGCTTGCCATGGGAGGCACCTGCACGGGCGAACATGGCGTGGGCCAGGGCAAGATGAAATACCTTGAAGCAGAGCTCGGTGCGCCGGCGCTTGAGGCAATGCGCCACATCAAGCGCGCTTTCGATCCGGGCAATATCATGAACCCAGGTAAGATCGTCCAGCTATAGCAGGCTGGTGAAAAACAAACCCATCACCGTCATTGCGAGCAAAGCGAAGCAATCCAGACGACGTTTCCAGCAAAAACCACGCATTCTTGCTTACTCTGACGTGGATTCTGGACTGCTTCGGCACTTCACTCCTCGCAATGACGATTCTGTTGGTGCTCTTTGCGGCCTGCCGGGCAACATCGTCCAGCTTCAGGGACGTGGCAGTTCACGCGGTCCTTGCTTGTAAGCCCTTGCGAAAAATGGCATTTTGATCCGAAAGCAAATCAGCCCGCTCACTGAGATAACGAACGCGAAGGAGGCGACTTGCGGGACGTCCTGACAGGTCTGGCCGTGATTCTGGTGCTGCTCCTCACGGGCGCGCTTTTGGCTCCGCTTGTGCTCGACGTCGAAAGCCGGCGGGGCGAGATCAACACCTGGCTCAGCAAGGCCTCCGGATACGAGATTGCCGTGACAGGCCCGATCGGCTTTGAGCTCTTGCCCACGCCGGCGGTGAAGCTCGGCCATGTGAGCATCCTCACGCCAGAGGGCGACAGGGCCGCGATCGGCCGTCTCAAGGCGAAGGCGTCCATTGCCGCACTTCTGCGGGGCGAGATCAGGATCACGGAAGCGCTTGTTCAAGGTGCCGATCTGCGCATCACCGAGCGGCTGGAAGGGGGCGCGCAGCCCGTGTTCTTCCCTGATGCCGCCGCCGATGCGGCATGGTCGCTTGCGGCAGACAGGCTGGATATCGATGGCGCGCGCTTTTCTTTTGTCAGCCGGGATGGGCGTGAGGTTATCCGGGCCGAGCAGATCGGCGGAACCATGGACGGAGCGTCGCTGGCGGGGCCGTTCAAGGGCAGTCTCGCCTTCAGCATGGATGGATCGCGGCGCACGCTGCGTTTCTCCACCGGCAAGGCCGAGAAGGACAGCATGCGCCTGAGGCTGCTGGTCGAGAGCGAGGTGGACTCGGTTCGGGCGGATTTCGACGGTGTTCTTCGACGTACCGGCAGCGACATCGAGATCGCAGGGCAGTTCAACGGCAGCGGCAATCTGAACCTGCCTTTTGCCGGCACCGAACAACACCTCGTGTGGCGTTTGGCTGGCCAGATCGCCGGGCAAGGCCGACAGCTGAAGCTGGAACCTGCGGAGCTGTCGCTTGGCTCCGGCGAGCGGCAGGTTTCGCTTCCCGTGCGGCTTGGGCTCGATCTGACCCGAGACATCGCGCTGGACATTGCGGTTGCTGCCCGCAGGCTCGATCTGGACCGGCTGCTTTCTACCGAAGGCAGGACAGGCCCTGTAGCGCCGGAAAGCCTGTTGCCCCGCCTGACGAATGCCGGTGGCGCCCTCGCGTTGCCGCCATGGCTCTCGCTCGCGGTGGATATATCGGCGACATCGCTGCTGATCGGCGGGGATGTGATTCAGTCGCCCAGGCTGAAGGCAAGCTACAAGGACCGCCAATGGCAGTTCACACGCGCAGAAGCGGAGCTGCCGGGGCAAACCATGGTGTCCGTCGTGGATGGCACGAGGCTCAGCCTTGAATCCCGCGATATCGCACGGTTGCAATCATGGGCTCTTGCGAGGGCCGCGCGGCCAATGCCGATCAAGCGCCTGCGGATCGACGGGGCGCTGGCGCTCGGGGCAGATGGCACCCGCATCACGGGCGCAACTGTCTCTGCCGATGACATGCGACTCACTGGCGACATCGGAATCGAGAAGGCGGACGGGCGGCCGCTGCTGAAGTTGCGACTGGCTGCCGAGCAGCTTGACGTTGCCAAGCTGCCGGATTTCGG
>JBOFUS010000720.1:0-6863 GCA_051652685.1 Beijerinckiaceae bacterium | reverse complement strand
CGCCCTCCCCTCAAGCGGAGGGATCCTAGGGGCGGACTCTGCAGGGCAACCTGATCCTCCACCTTCAGGGGGAGGTGGCCGCGAAGCGGACGGAGGGGGTAGCGACCTTTCCGGAAATGTCGTTGCCCCACCCGTCTGCCTTCGCCTTCGTCTGCGGCATCCACTCTCCCCAGAAGGGGAGGGATCATCGGGGCGGACTCTGCGGGGCAACCTGATCCTCCACCTTCAGGGGAGGTGGCCGCGAAGCGGACGGAGGGGGCAGCGACCTTTCCTGAGATGTCGCTGCCCCACCCGTCTGCCTTCGCCTTCGTCTACGGCATCCACCCTCCCCGGAAGTGGGAGGGATCAAGCGCAGCGCAGGGCAATCGGTGGCATTCTTCGCCAAACCCGGCTAGAGCGCGCCGAGAGACAATTGATGGCCAAACCCCTCCGATCAGACATGCTGCCGCTGCTCCGCCGGCTCTGGACCGAATGGGTCCGGCCGCATCGGCGCGAGATCGCCTTGGTCCTGCTCTTCATCGCCATCGCGGCGGCTGCCAATGCCGCCTATCCGCTGCTGGTCAAGGCCGCTTTCGAGTTGCTGGAGAAGCGTGATTTCGACAAGCTGGTTTTTGCGCCAGTGATCGTCATCACTGTCACATCCATCAAGGGCCTGTCGCTCTGGGCGCAGTCGGCGCTGACCAACCGCTTCGTCACGCGCATCGAGGCGGATATGCAGGCTGCGCTCTATGGCCATCTGATCGATGCCGATCTGGCGCGGCTGTCGCGCGAGAGCCCGGCGACGCTGACCCAGCGCTTCACCACTGATTTCGCCTTCATCAAGGAGGCGCTGACGCGGCTCTTCACGGTGTTCTTCCGCGATCTCGCCATGCTCATCGCACTGGTGGCGGTGCTGTTTTATATTGATCCGTGGAGCACATTGGTGGCTGCGGTTGTCTCCCCCTTTATCGTGCCGCCGATTGCCCGCATCGGCAAGAAGCTCCGCCGCGTCGCCAACGACACGCAGGAACAGATCGGCCAGATGGCGGCGGATGTCTCCGAGAGCCTCGCCGCCGCGCGCGTCGCCAAGACCTACCGCATGGAGGGCTATCTCAAGGCGCGTGGCGCGGAGAGCTTCGATGCCATACGCGCGCTGAAGATGAAGGCCGCTATGGCGCGGGCGCGCATGGATCCCATCCTCGAAATCGGCGCGGGCGTCGCCATTGCACTCGTCATCGTTTTCCTTGGCTACCGGCTGCACAACGGGACCACGACGCTCGGCGATTTCGCGGCCTACAGCGGTGCGCTGATCATGGCGGCGCAGCCAATCCGGACATTGGGCAACCTCAACGCCATCGTGCAGGAGGCGCTGGCGGCGCTGACCCGCTATTTCGCCGTGATGGACGAGAAGCCCGCTGTGAGCGAGCGGGAGGGCGCGCGGGCGCTGGCTGTCACCTCGGGCGAGGTGCGCTTCGAGGATGTCGTCTTCAGCTACCCGGACGGGAAGGGCGCGGCGCTCTCGGGCGTCGCTTTCACGGCGCAGGGCGGCCGGACAACCGCGCTGGTAGGCCGTTCCGGCTCCGGCAAGTCGACGCTGCTGTCGCTGCCACCGCGGCTGATGGATGTGGGCGCGGGCCGCGTGCTCATCGACGGTCAGGACGTGCGCGATGTGACGCTGGCCTCACTGCGCGACCAGATCGCCGTGGTGAGCCAGGAGACGGCGCTGTTTGACGACACGATCCGCGCCAACATCGCCTTCGGGCGACCGGAGGCTTCGGAGGAGGACATCATCCGTGCCGCGAAAGCCGCCGCCGCCCATGACTTCATCCTGTCACAGCCTGATGGTTACGGGACGCGCGTCGGCGACAGGGGCGGGCGGCTTTCAGGCGGCGAGCGCCAGCGGATCGCGCTGGCGCGGGCCTTCCTGAAAAACGCGCCGATCCTGCTGCTCGACGAGGCGACATCGGCTCTGGACACGGAGTCTGAGGCGCTGGTGCAACAGGCGCTGCGCCAGTTGATGGCGGGACGCACGGCCATCGTCATCGCGCACCGGCTTTCCACCGTGCGCGACGCCGACCGGATTGTGGTGCTCGACCATGGCCGGGTCGCCGAACAGGGCACGCATGACGCGCTGCTGGCGAAGGGCGGGCTCTATGCCGGCCTCCACCGGCGGCAGTTCAGGGATGAAGATGCCGGCCCTGCCGGCGAGGCTTGAAGGGGACAGGGCAGATGAAAATCGACGGCGGCATTGCGGCGGTGGTGACGGGCGGGGCGTCTGGCCTTGGAGAGGCAACGGCGCGGCGGCTGCGGACGCAGGGCGCGAAGGTCGCGATCCTCGACATGCAGGAAGAGCGCGGCGAGAAGGTCGCGGCCGAGATCGGCGCGACATTCCATCTCTGCAATGTCACGGACGAAGCCTCGGTGGACGCAGCTCTCGCCGCTGCGCGTGCCGCCAACGGCCAGGAGCGGGTGCTCGCGAACTGCGCCGGCATTGCGCCCGGCCGCCGCATGATCTCGAAGAACAAGGAGACCGGCGCGCTCGCCGCCCATGATCTCGCGCATTTCATGAAGGTCGTGAACGTCAATCTGATCGGTACTTTCCTCATGACCGCAAAGTCGGCTGTGGGCATGGCCTCGCTTGAGCCCGTGGACGCCGACGGCCAGCGCGGCGTCGTCGTCTGCACGGCGTCGGTCGCGGCCGAGGACGGCCAGGTCGGTCAGGCGGCCTATGCGGCGTCGAAGGCCGGCGTGAAGGGCATGACGCTGCCGATCGCGCGTGATCTCGCGCAATACGGCATCCGCATCTGCACCATCCTGCCCGGCATCTTCCAGACGCCGATGTTCGACGGGCTTGATGCCGGCTTCAAGGCGACGCTGGCTGCCGGCGTGCCGTTTCCCTCGCGGCTGGGCATTCCCGACGAATACGCCCGCCTGATCGCCTTCATCGTGGAGAACGACTACCTCAACGGCGAAACGATCCGGCTTGATGGCGCGATCAGGCTGACTCCGCGCTGATTGAAGGGCAGGCATTGATCCTCCACCTTCAGGGGAGGTGGCGAGCGCAGCGAGACAGAGGGGGCTGCGCGCGCCAGGACACGTTGTGACCCCACCCGTCTGCTGCGGACGGTCTCCGCAGCATCCACGCTCCCCTGAAGGGGAGAGATCAGGCGCGTGCGCCTCACAAAGGGGTTACCGCCGCATTTCGGCCCCAGTTCCGGGTGACTTGAGCGTCCAAATTCGCTATTTGAGCAAGATCGGGGCGCGCGGACGGGTGAACTGGCAACCAGCCATTAGGGTTAGCCAGTTAAGACCGGAATCAGTTGCATCCCGGTTGCGTCCCTGAAAGGCATAAGTCATGCGCGAGCGTTCCAAGCTCCACCCACTTTTTTCACGCCGCGCGACCCTTGCCAGCCTTGGCGCAACCGCGTTGGCCCCAGCCGCTTTCGCAGCCCCGGTCGACACGCTCGGCGGACAGGCGGAGTGGAGCCAGAGCTACGATTCCAGCTCGCGCATCACCAACGTCCGCTCGGGCGCGCCCATCCTGTCGATGGCGACGGTGCAGGCGACCGAGGCGATCATCCAGCAGTATCAGCAGATCGTGGCGCGCGGCGGTTTCATTGCCGTGCCCCGCGCCGAACGTTTGCGGCTTGGCGTCCGCAACGATGCCGTTGTGACGCTGCGCCGCCGCCTGATCCAGACCGGCGACATCGATCCCTCGTTGTCTTCCTCACCGGTGTTCGATGCCTATGTCGAGGCAGCCGTGAAGCGCTTCCAGGGCCGTCATGGTCTGGGCCAGACGGGCGTCGTCGCCGCACAGACCTACGCCGCGCTCAACACCTCTGCCGACAAGCGGCTGAAGCAGCTGGAGATCAACCTTGTCCGGCTGCGCTCGCAGGCCGGCGGAAATCTCGGCGCACGTTACGTCACGATCAACATCCCGGCCGCCTATGTCGAGACCGTCGAGAACGGCCAGGTTGCGACGCGGCACACGGCGGGCGTCGGCAAGATCGACCGCCAGTCGCCGATCATGGCGGCGAAGATCACGGAAGTGAACTTCAATCCGTTCTGGACGGTGCCGGCCTCGATCATCCGCAAGGATCTGATCCCCAAGATGCAGGCGGACCCGAACTACCTGCGCGACAGCAAGATCCGTATCTTCAATGGCACCGGCCAGGAAGTCGCCCCCGAGCAGATTAACTGGCGCTCCGATGAGGCGACGAAATACCGCTTCCGGCAGGATCAGGGCGGAGAATTCAACTCGCTCGGCTTCATGCGCATCAACGTGCATTCGCCGCACGGTGTCTACATGCATGACTCGCCGGCCAAGGGCATCTTCGGCGAAGACTTCCGCTTTGTGTCGTCGGGCTGCGTGCGCGTGCAGAACGTGCGCTCCTTCGCCGAGTGGCTGCTGAAGGATGTGCCTGGCTTTGACCGCGACGGCATCGAGAATGCCATCCGTTCCGGCCAGCGCATCGACGCGAAGTTCCGCGATTCGATCATGACCTACTGGGTCTATGTCACCGCCTGGGCGACGCCGGAGGGCGTGGTGCAATTCCGCGACGACATCTACAACCGCGATGGCATTGGCCCCGGCGAGGTGACGCGCGTGCTGCAGGCTGGCGAAGACACGGTGGAGTAATCCGCGATGCGGTGGTGGCTTCCGGACGGCGCCTCAAGGGGTGCCGTTCTTGTTTTTGCGCAAGGTTGATCTGCGTTCTGCACCCTTGCCGGAACGGTTCCGCAAGAGCATCTCCGCCGGGCCAGCAAGACTGGTGAAACCCTAGCTGTCTGAGCGGAGCCTTGCATGACCACCGTCGCGATCGTTTATCATTCGGGTTATGGCCACACGGAAGTTGTGGCGAAAGAAGTGGCGGCAGGTGTGACTGCCGCGGGCGGCACCGCCGAGCTGTTGAAAATCGAGGGTCTCACCCAGGATTTCGCGCCGCTCCTTGAAGCAGCGTCGAAGGCCGATGCCATTCTGTTCGGCTCGCCGACCTACATGGGCGATGTGTCAGCACCGCTGAAGGCGTTTTTCGAGGCATCATCCAAGATCTGGTATGGACAGGGCTGGAAGGACAAGGTCGCCGGCGGCTTCACCAACTCCTACAATCAGGGTGGCAACAAGGACAACACGCTGGGTTCCATGATCGTGCTTGCCATGCAGCACAGCATGATCTGGGTCGGCACCGGAATCATGCCGGCGAACCCCGCTCCCAGCAAGGAAACGGGCGCGGACAAGGTGAACCGCATGTCCTACATGCTGGGCCTCGCCACCCAGTCGGACAACGAGAGCCCCGAAGTCACCCCGCCGTCGGGCGACAGGGAAACGGCCCGGATGTACGGCGCGCGTGTGGTTGGCGTTGCGGGCAAGCTCAAGGGCTGAGTGTTGCTACATAGCGTCCCGGGCGTGGCGGCAGGCCATGCCCGGGGATGCCGGAGCGTCAGTGGATTGCGGTTTCCCTATGAGGGACGCCCGGTCCAGCCTTCGAGCCCAAGCGCATCGAGCATGAAATCGGCGCGTTCCTGCACGGTTGTCTTCGGCAGTGTGATGAGCTCGTAGCCAAGATCGTGATAGGCAGCGACAAGGCGATCATGTTCTTCCACCGCCTCGGCAAATCCATGTCTTCTTTCTGCGTCGCTGGCGAAAATGGCCCTCCACGGCGGCGTCAAGAATACAGTGCGGTCATAGCGATGCGTAAGCCCAAGGGTTTCCAGCGTGCGCTCCCCTGTGAGGTGATCGAGCGCAGCGCATGCATCAACCAAACCCCGATCAAAGAAGACCTTGCCGGCCATGTTGCTTGCAGTCTTGCGGTCATCGAGCGCAAGCTCGACAGCACGGCGGGCGAAAGAAACACCGTCAACCCAAGGCAGCGTTTGATCATCTGCTGCCGTTGCACTGCGAACAATGCGGCGTCCAGGTTCCTCAACTGTCGAGAAACCAAGAGCGGCAAGCGCAACGAGCAGGCTTGACTTGCCTGCCCCTGAGCAACCCGAAATGACAACGAAGCGATCCAATCTTTCTTTCCTGTCTTTCTAAGGGGCACGCTGCCGGGATGGGCTCCTGCGCGCGATACGCAATGCCAGCCGGATGGAGCAGTGAAAATAAAATCATTTCAATATCTAAACCTATATCAAAGCTTGCTTCATGTCACCGAAAACAAGGTGCAGCTTTTGTGTTTGGAAGCTAGGCCGGCCCTATCCGCTCTTGAATCTCATTGTCACAAGCTCCCCACCTTCCCCGCTTGCCAGCGCCCGCCCCATCGGCGCAAAGCAGTCGCGTGAGAATGCACGCGGGAGACGGATCATGACTATGAAACCGGTGGGGAAGGGCGACCGCGTGTTTCTGGTCGACGGCTCCAACTTCATCTTCCGCGCCTATTTCCAGTCGATGAACCAGGACCGGCGCTATCTCTACCGCTCGGATGGGCTGCCGACCGGGGCGGTGCGGCTCTTCGCGGTCAAGATGCTGCAGTTTGTCAAAGAGGGCGTGCTGGGCGTGAAGCCCACGCATCTCGCCATCATCTTCGACAAGTCAGAAAATTCGTTCCGCAAGGCGCTCTACCCCGCCTACAAGGCGAACCGTTCCGATCCGCCGGAGGATCTGGTGCCACAGTTTCCGCTGATGCGCGAAACCGTGAAAGCCTTTGGCATGATCCCCGTGGAACAGGACACCTACGAGGCTGATGACCTGATCGCGACCTATGCCCGCCAAGCGGCAGATGCGGGTGCGGAGGTGCTGATCGTTTCGGCCGACAAGGATCTGATGCAGCTGATCGAGCCGGGTGTTGCGATGTATGATCCGGCGTCCGGGCAGGCGGGTGCCAAGGGTGCCCGCGAAGAGCGCAGGATCGGGCGCGACGAGGTGATCGCCTATTTCGGCGTGC
>JBOFUS010000719.1:0-1601 GCA_051652685.1 Beijerinckiaceae bacterium | reverse complement strand
ACAGCGGCATGCCGGTGGTCGTCACCCAACCCGACAGCCCCTATTCGCAAGCCTACCGCACCATCGCCCGCGATCTGTGGCGGGCGCTGGAAGCGGGAACGGCCAGGAAGGCCGCGCCAAGGATTGTGATGGAGTGAGGTGTCCCCTTGCTTGATTGATATCTTATGCTGTGTTATCGAACTAAGATAAAATAGGATAAGACCTATATGGATCCTCGTCTCAACCCATATTCGCCCGGAGCAGGTGCGCCTCCTCCGGAACTGGCGGGTCGAACAGCGGTGCTGGAGAAGACCGCGATTGCGCTTGACCGCATTCGTGCTGGACGAACGGCTCAAAGCGTCATCCTTTATGGCCTGCGTGGTGTGGGCAAGACAGTTCTGCTGAACCGTATTCGCATCGACGCGGAGGCACGTGGCCTCGAAAGTGTCCGGATGGAGGCGCCGGAGGAGAAGTCGTTGCCCGCGCTGCTGGCACCCGCGTTGCGCGCGACACTGCTGCGCATGAGCCGCATGAAAGCCGCAAAAGCGGCAGCGGAACGTGCGCTTGCAGGTCTTGCCGGATTCATCGGCGTGTTCAAGTTGAGTTTCGGGGATCTTGAAGTTCAACTTGACACAAAGCCGGTGCGCGGGCTCGCCGACAGTGGCGACCTTGAAAGCGACCTGACAGATTTGATGAAGCAGCTTGGCGCTGCGGCCAAGGCAGCCGATACAGCCGTTGTGCTCTACATCGACGAGCTTCAGTATGTGAAGGAAGCTGAACTGTCAGCTTTGATCATGGCTTTGCACAATATGAGTCAAGAAAACATCCCCGTCACAATGGTCGCCGCCGGTCTCCCACAGCTTCTGGGTAAAATGGGTCGGGCGAAATCTTATGCCGAGCGACTATTCATCTTTGAGAACGTGGACAGACTTGACGCTGTTTCTGCCAAACAGGCGATTGTTGTGCCTGCCAGACGTGAGGGAGTAGAGTTCACCGATCCTGCGATCAACAGTATCGTTGAAGATACGCAGGGATACCCCTACTTCTTGCAGGAATGGGGCAAGCACGCCTGGAATATCGCCGAATCCACTCCCATTGAAAATGAGGTCGCGAAGGAGGCAACACGGCAGGCGCTTGCGGAAATGGACGCCAGCTTCTTTCGGGTCAGGTTCGACAGACTCACCCCACTCGAGAAGCGCTATGTCCGCGCCATGGCGGAGTTAGGTGCAGGCCCGTTCAGGTCAGGCGACATTGCAGAGAAACTTGGCCGTGCAGTCAATTCCGTGGCACCGGTCCGCGACTCATTGATCAAAAAGGGAATGATCTATGCGCCTTCGCATGGTGATACCGCCTTCACGGTGCCCCTGTTCGACGGATTTCTGCGAAGGGTGATTTCCTTCTCCCAGCCTGCGTCAGGACAGAGCTAAATAGGTTATCTCGTCTTATCAACTTTATATAAACTATCATAAAATCTCTAGAACTGTCACTCCGCTGCCCTCGCCACCCCCACCGCAGCGCGTGTCTCTTCAAACTCAAGCTGCTCTATGCGCATGCCCCGTTTGCCGATTTTCTCTGACGACGTGGCGATATCGGCGACGTCTTTCTGGGCCATGCGGAAATGA
>JBOFUS010000718.1:0-8029 GCA_051652685.1 Beijerinckiaceae bacterium | reverse complement strand
CCCGTCTTGAGGCCGAGATAGATGAGGATCGGGGCCGCGACGAAGATCGACGAATAGGTGCCGACAACGATGCCGAAGAGCATCGCCCACGCGAAGCCCTCGATGGCCGCACCGCCGAAGATCGACAGCGAGATCAGGGCCAGGATCGTGGTTACGGACGTGATGACCGTGCGCGACAGCGTCGAGTTGATCGAGAGATCGAGCAGCTCTTCGGTCGGCATCTTCTTGTACTTGCGCAGCAATTCCCGCACCCGATCATAGACAACCACCGTGTCGTTCAGCGAATAGCCGATGATCGTCAGGATCGCCGCAATCGACGTCATGTCGAACTGGATTTGAAGAAGCGCGAAAAAGCCGACCGTCAGCACGATATCGTGCAGCGTCGCGATCACGGCACCCACGGCAAACTGCCATTCGAAGCGGAACCAGAGATAGAGAAGAATGGCAAAAATCGCGGCCAGAACACCGATGGTGCCATTCTGGACAAGCTCGGCTGCCACGCGCGGACCCACGGCCTCGACGCGGCGGAACTCGTATTTCTCGCCGAAGGTCTCGCGGTACTTCGCAACCACCGCCTGCTGCGCCGCCTCGCCACCCGATTGCAGCGCCACGCGCACGAGCACGTCCTGCGGGCCGCCGAAGAGCTGAAGCTCGACCTCGCCAAAGCCAAAGCCCGACGCCTTCTGGCGCAGGTCCGCCAGATCGGCCGTCCCCTGCTTGGCGCGCATCTCGATCAGCGTGCCGCCCTTGAAATCGATGCCGACATTCATGCCGACGGCGAGAAAGAGCACGATGGAGACAATCGACAGGACCGCCGAGAAGGGAAAGCTCAGCCGGCGGAACCCCATGAAGGGGAACTTGGTGTTGTCCGGAACGAGGCGCAGCAGTTTCATCGAATCGTTTCCCGCGCGTCAGATGCCGACGGCCTTCGGCTTGGCGTAGCGATACCAGGTCGCGACCATGAGCCGGGTCAGGGTGAAGGCGGTGAAGATGGTGGTGATGATGCCGACGCAAAGTGTCACGGCAAAGCCCTTCACCGGACCGGAACCGAGGAAGAACAGCACGGCACCGGCAATCAAGGTCGTCAGGTTGGCGTCGACGATGGTGGCGAGCGCCCGGGTGAAGCCGGAATCGAGCGAGGACACCACCGAGCGCCCCATGCGGGCTTCCTCGCGGATGCGCTCGTAGATCAGCACGTTGGAATCGATGGCCATGCCGACCGTGAGCACGATGCCGGCGATTCCGGGAAGCGTCAGCGTCGAGCCGATCATAGACATGAAGCCGAAGATCAGCGCGATGTTTGCACCTACGGCGATAAGCGCGATGATGCCGAGGAAGCCGTAAGTGGCCAGCGTGAAGAGCACGATGAAGACCAATGCGATCCACGAGGCGAGTTTCGCCGCCTCGATCGAATCCGCGCCAAGCCCCGCGCCGACAGTGCGTTCCTCGACGATGGTCATCTTGGCGGGCAGCGCACCGGCGCGCAGCAATGTCGCCAGATCATTGGCGGATTGCACCGTGAAGCGGCCTGAAATCTGGCCCGCGCCGCCAGTGATCGGAGTCTGGATCGTGGGGGCAGAGATCACCTCGTTGTCGAGCACAATGGCGAAGGGTTTGCCAACGTTGTCGGTCGTCACGCGGGCAAAGATCTGCCCCGCACGGACATTGAAGCGGAAGTTGACGATCGCCTCGCCATTGCGGGAGTCAAACCCCGGCTCGGCCGAGGTCAGGTCCTCGCCCTGCACCATGACCCGTCGCTCGACCTCGAGGGGCTGTCCGGGCCGGTCCTTGTAGGGCATCGACTCGATGTCAGCGGGGTTGGCGCCTGGCTCCGCGACGAGGCGAAATTCAAGTTTGGCGGTGGAACCCAGAAGGACCTTGAGGCGCTGCGGGTCCTGGAGGCCCGGCACCTGGACCAGCACACGATCAAGACCCTGGCGCTGGATCTGGGGTTCTGTCGTACCAGTGCCGTCGATGCGGCGGCGGATGACCTCGATGGACTGGGCAACGGCGCGGCCCACCTTGTCACGCAGGCCGGCTTCCGTGATCTCAAGTCGCACGATACCGTCCGGCTGCTCCTGCACGATGAGTGTGTTCTGGCCCGTCTGGCCAATGACAGGACTGTTGATGGGCTGTGCCAGCTCGCGCAGGCGTGGCAGCGCCCTGGCACGGTCGGCGGCATCCGGGATACGCACCTGCACGGCGCGGCCTTGCACGCCAACACCGCCGGCCAGCGGCACGCGGTTCTCGCGCAGCACGCGGCGGACATCGTCCTGCAATTGCCGGAGCTGCTGGCGTGTCAGGTCAGCGACATCCACCTCCATCACCACATGCGAGCCGCCCTGGAGATCAAGGCCGAGGGTGATGGCCTTCTGCGGCAGCAGCCACGTTGGCATGAACTGGTTGGCCCGCTTGATCCCCTCCGTGCCGAGCACCGTGGGCAGCGCCATATAGGCCCCAAGGAAGCAGGCGAGGAGAATGAGCGTGGTCTTGAGCGCGCTGTAGCGAAACATCTTGTGCTGGGCCTCGCCCGAAAATTGCGGCTGAACGGCGACGAAAGGTCCGGAGACCTCAGCTCGCGGGTGCCGGTTCGGTCTTGTTGCGCACGTCGGCAATCATGGACTTGATCACCTTGACGCGCACACCATCCGCGATTTCAACCTCGGCTTCGGCGTCGTCGATAACCTTGGTTACCTTGGCAATCATGCCGGAATTGAGCACCACGGTATCGCCGCGCCGCACGTTCTTGATCATCTCCTGATGCGCCTTCACGCGCTTCTGCTGCGGGCGAATGAGCAGGAAATACATGATGATGAAGATCAGCACGAAGGGCAGCATCTGCATCAGCAGCTCGCTGCCGCCGGGGGCTCCGGCCGTTTGTGCGAAAGCAGGGGTGATCAAGGCGTGACTCCGTCAGACAGGCGGGTGGATTGCGTTGCGCTCTCTTAGCCGGGCGGCACCGGAATGCAAACCCTTGCCCGAGATTTGCCCTCACCCGCGAATTGACGAGGGCCCGCGAATGGGCTGAGACAACGCAACATGACCGCGACCGATCCCGCCCTTCTCGCCCTCCTCTCCCGCATTGTCGACGCACTGGAGCGCCAGGGACCCTCCCGGGCCAAGACGCCCGACATGACATCAGCGGATGCCTTCGTCTGGCATGCGATGCCGCCCACGCTGCAACCTGTCCCAAAGGTGAATGCCGTTGACCTGCCGCTGCTGAAGGGCATCGACCGGTCGCGCGATATCCTGCTCGACAATACCCGACGCTTCGCAGACGGGCTGCCTGCCAACAACGCGCTGCTCTGGGGCGCGCGGGGCATGGGCAAGTCCTCGCTCGTGAAGGCCGCGCATGCCGCGATCAACGCCGATCTGCGCGCAGCCGGGGCGCTGCCGCTGAAGCTCGTCGAAATCCATCGCGAGGATATCGAATCGCTTCCTGCGCTGATGACCCTGCTGCGCGGTGATCCGCACCGGTTTCTCGTATTCTGCGATGATCTCTCCTTCGACGCCGGCGACGCCTCCTACAAATCACTGAAGGCCGTGCTGGAAGGCGGCATCGAAGGCCGGCCGGAAAACGTGCTGCTCTATGCCACCTCGAACCGCCGCCACCTGTTGCCGCGCGACATGATGGAGAACGAGCGCTCGACCTCGATCAACCCCGGCGAGGCGGTTGAGGAAAAAGTATCGCTGTCAGATCGTTTTGGTCTCTGGCTCGGCTTCCACAAATGCAGCCAGGACGAGTATCTCGCCATGGTGGATGCCTATGCGGCTCACCACGGTCTCCGATTGCCACAGGCGGAGCTGCATGCGCAGGCGCTGGAATGGTCCATCACCCGGGGAAGCCGCGCCGGCCGCGTCGCCTGGCAGTTCATCCAGGATCTGGCCGGGCGGATGGGCGTGCGTATTGCAGGTTGAACGCTGTCGCACGTGCCACCCGGTCGGCTACCGGGTCACATATCTCCGTATCAGTGAATTGATGAGCGTCTGGTAGGGGATGCCTTCTGCCAGCGCTTTCGATTTGAGCCGGCTGAGGTCATGTCTCGGGATCCGAAGCGAAATCTTCTCGCGCTCATCGTTTACGGTGTGGCGCGCAGCCTTCCTCAGCACATCGAGTCGTGCAGGATCGAGCCTATCGCCCGTCGAAGCAAAGTCCTCGCGCTCCAACGCCGCTGCAAGATCGCGCTCCTCATCGTCGAGAAAAGTGGGAGCTTTCGATTCTTCTGAACTCCACGAGTTGTGCGACATGGATGAAGCATATGCACGGTGTACCGACCGTCAAGTCCAGCCGATACACCACAAATGGCAACGGCGGCCCCGTTTCCTGGCAGGGCCGCCGTTCCATCAAGCCCCGCCGGCCGTGTCTCGCGGATCCGGCGGGGATATCTCGGGAATCACTCTCAGTTTTCGAGATACTTGGTCGGGTCAACCGGCGTCGAACCCTTGCGCAGCTCGAAGTGCAGCTGCGGCGAGGTGACGTTGCCTGTCGCGCCTGACTTGGCGATGGTCTGGCCGCGGCTCACCTTTTCGCCCCGCTTCACATTCAGCTCGCCGTTGTGCGCGTAGGCCGAGACGAAGCCGTTGTCGTGGCGCACCAGCACCAGCTTGCCGTAGCCCTTCAGCTCCTCACCGGCGTAGGCGACGACGCCGCCCTGCGCGGCCTTCACCGATGTGCCTTCCGGAACCGCGATGGCAATGCCGTCGCCATTGCCACCCTTGGAACCAAAACCGGAGATGACGCGGCCCTTGGCAGGCCAACGGAAGTCCGGCTTGTCCTCGGCAGACGAGGAAGGCGCAGGCGTCGTCGGGATCGACTGGGTCGTCACCGGATCGGCAGCCTTCGACGCTTCGGCGACAGCTTCAGGTTTCTGTGGCGTCAACGGGATCATGCGGACGTTCTTCTTCGGATCGACAGCGGCGACCTTCGGTTGCACAGGCTTGGCTTCAACCGGTTTGGCTTCCGCCTTTTTGGCAGGCTTTGCGTCTTCTTCTTCCTCGTCGTCATCCTCGTCGGTGGGTTTGACGGGCATGGCAGGCTTCAGTGGCTTGGCGGCGGCCACGAGCTTCTGGGGTTGCGTCGGCTTTCCAGGCGCAGCAGCAGAGACCTTCGGCGCGCCAGCGGGCACGATCCGGCCGGCGGGCTTTGCATCCTCGTCGTCGTTGTCGTTGGCCGGCTTCGGCTTGGCGGCAGGCGCGGCTTTCGCGGCAGCAACCAGCGGCTGAGCGGCAGCGACGGGACGCTGCGGCGGCAGCGCGGTGGCGACAGGCATGGGCGGGCGGGGTGTTGCAGCCGCTGTGATTGGCGCAGCGGCGGCAGCGGCAGTTGTGGCCGGCATCATCAGGCCGGGACGTGCGGGAGCAGCAACCGCGCCCGTGTAGATCGGGATGATCGCCGACTGACCGGGGCGCACACCCCCGCCGTTTGCGGCGTTGATGGCAGCGACCGGGACGCCGTAGCGCGCCGACAGCGCAGCTGCCGTATCACCCGCGCCGACAGTAACCGGTGTGCCGCCCGAGGCAGACCAGCCGGCGGCCGAGCCGCCAATGGGTGTGGCATTCTGGAGTGTGGCGGATGCGACACGCGCCACAGGGCGCTGCGTGGCAGCAACCGCGCCGGATGAGGCAGAGGAAATCATCGGCGGGAGAGGCTGACTGGAGACCGTCCCGGTGGGTGCAACCCGCGACGGGATCGACTGGGTTGTTGTCCGGTCGATCTTCTGCGTCGCAGCGGAGGAAAACGGATTGGTAAACGGATTATCCGCGAAGCGGGAGCTATCGCTGCCGCAGGCCGCAGTCACGCCGGCCAAAAGGACCACGGCGAGCGCACGATGGACGCGGAAGCTACCGCGAGACGCAACACAGCTTTGCATGATCAGACACCCAAACTACGCAACTCGAACACCACCTTAATGAACCGGTCAGGTTAAGGACCGGTTTCCGAAATGGAGAAAAATCACGCGTTGGCGGAGTCTTTTCTGGCAACCATCAAAGGTGGTGGGCCAATCCGGGCACGAGGGCCGCGCGGAAAGTACCAGGAAGGGTCGTGAAGTGGCTGGATCCGCCTGACGCATCGAAGCGGACAAACGCGATCCCCTCCGGCCCGGCGACCGGCGTCAGCAGGAAACCGGTCTTCGACAGCTGCGACAGCAGAAATGGCGAAGTGTCGCCGTCCAGCACGACATTAGAGACAATGCGGTCAAAAGGGGCCGCCATGGGCAGGCCAACGGCACCGTCGCCGTGCACAACCACTGCGTTGCGAACGCCAAGCTTCTGGAGAACGGCCTCGGCACTCTCGGCCAGTGTCCGGATACGCTCCACGCTGGCCACCGCCCGCGACAGCGCGGCAATCAGCGCCGTCTGCCAGCCGGAGCCGGAGCCGATCTCCAGCACACGAAGCTTTCGGCTGAGATCCAGATGCCGCAAGGTCTCGATCACGGAGAAAGGGGCACTCGCCGTCTGGCCGCAGGGCAGCGGCAGGTTCATGTCGCGGTAGGCGTACGGGGCCAGTGCTCGCGGCAGGAAGACGCGGCGCGGCGCACGCTCCATGGCGTCAAGAAGTGCGCCCTCGCGGACCCCAAGCGCCCTCAGCCGCATGATGAACTGGGCAAGCGCCTCGTCGCCGCCGCCGGGATGCTCGGTCGCCAGCGCCTTTCCCTCCGACGCGTTACCCGCCGAAGACACGGGCGAACTCCGTGACCGTTGGCTTGTCGGTCAGATCAAGGTGGATCGGCGTGATCGAGATGCGCCGGTCGGCCAGCGCGTGGAGGTCGGTACCTTCCTCCGGCGTGATCTTGCCGCGTGCGAACGCGATCCAGTAGTAGGGTTTGGCCCGGCCGTCGGCGCGCTCTTCGACGCGCAGCAGTTCCTGGTTGCGCTGGCCCTGCACCGTCGCCGCCGTGCCTGCCACGTCATCGGGCGGACAATTCGGGAAGTTGATGTTCACGAGCGTGTTCCGCGGAAATCCCGCCTCCAACACGCGTCGGATGACATGGGGGCCGTGTGCGGACGCGCAGTCCCAGTGGATATCGTCGCGGTTGCCGGGACCATAGGCCTGGCTGAGCGCGATGGAGCGCACACCGAGGATCGTGCCTTCCATCGCGCCAGCAACCGTGCCGGAATACGTGACGTCCTCCGCCACATTCTGCCCATGGTTGACGCCGGACAGGATGAGGTCGGGACGATGACTTGCAAGGATATGGCGCACCCCCATGATCACGCAGTCGGTCGGCGTGCCCTTCACGGCGTAGCGGCGCTCGGCAATCTTCCTCAGGCGCAACGGGTCATTCAGGGAAAGGGAGTGCGAGACACCGCTCTGGTCGGTTTCGGGAGCGACCACCCAGACATCATCCGAGAGTTGCGCCGCAATGCCTTCCAGCACGGCAAGGCCATGGGCGTGGATACCGTCGTCGTTGGTGATGAGAATGCGCAAGGCGGCCCCGTCCTGTTGTGCTGGCTAGGTGGCGCAGACGGAGTGACAAGTCAAAGGAAAGGGGATTTCAGCGGGCGTTGTTCGTCCTTCGAGGCGCGATTCGCTCGCGCCTCAGCCGATCCGCTCCAGCCCACCCATGTAAGGCCGCAACACATTGGGCACCGTCACCGAGCCGTCGCCGTTCTGGTAGTTCTCCATCACAGCAATCAGCGTGCGGCCGACGGCGAGGCCGGAGCCGTTGAGCGTGTGAACGTAACGCAGCTGCTTGCCCTCTGTCGGACGATAGCGGGCCTCCATGCGGCGCGCCTGGAAATCGCCGCAGACCGAGCAGGACGAAATCTCGCGATAGGTCCCCTGCCCCGGCAACCAGACCTCGATGTCGTAGGTCTTGCGCGCGCTGAAGCCCATGTCGCCGGTGCAGAGCGTCATGACGCGGTAGTGGAGGCCAAGCTTCTTCAGAATGAGCTCGGATGATTCCAGCATACGCTCATGTTCGTCCTTCGCCTGCTCCGGCGTCGTGATCGAGACCAGCTCGCATTTCATGAACTGGTGCTGGCGCAGCATGCCGCGCGTATCCCGCCCGGCCGAGCCCGCTTCGGA
>JBOFUS010000717.1:0-2312 GCA_051652685.1 Beijerinckiaceae bacterium | reverse complement strand
GCTTTCCTTCATGTTGCCGACTCCTTTATTGCCATTTTGACCGCCTTCACCTGATAAGGCTTGGCATCGTCACCGGGCTTTCCAGACAATGTCAGCGGCCGCAGGACATTGGGATGAGTGTAGTTCCGATGACTTCCCTTCCCCGCCCGCACCACAAACCCCGCATGTTCGAGCGCGACTTCCAGCTCCCGTAACTTTGGCGGCATCGGCTGCTTTACTCCGCCGCAAGACGCATCGCCGCCTTGCGCGTCGCGCGCTTTGCCGCATGGGCGAGTGCCGCCTCGCGCACCCAGCCACCCGCTTCATGTGCCTCGCGCCGCGCTTTCATGCGCTGGCGGTTGCAGGGGCCGTCGCCGGAAAGCACACGCCTGAATTCCGACCAGTCGATTTCGCCGTAGATATGGCGGCCCGTCGCTTCGTCCCGTTTCATATCCGGATCGGGAATGCTCAGCCCCATGAACGTCGCCTGCGGCACCATTGCGTCCACGAACTTCTGACGCAGCTCATCGTTCGAGAAGCGCTTGATGCGCCAGCGGGTCGATTGATCCGAATGGGTCGATTCCGCATCCGGCGGGCCGAACATCATCAGGCAGGGCCACCACCAGCGGTTGAGCGCATCCTGCGCCATCGCCTTCTGGGCAGGCGTTCCCCGCGCCAGTGTGTGCATGATCTCGAAGCCCTGGCGCTGGTGAAAGCTCTCCTCCTTGCAGATGCGGACCATGGCCCGCGCATAGGGACCATAGGAGCAGCGGCAGAGCGGGATCTGGTTCATGATCGCCGCACCATCGACCAGCCAGCCGATAGCCCCCACATCGGCGAAGGTGAGCGTCGGATAATTGAAGATCGAGGAATATTTCGCCCGGCCGGACAGCAGCTGCTCGTCCAGTTCCTCGCGGCTGACGCCCAGCGTTTCGGCTGCGGAATAAAGATAAAGCCCGTGGCCGGCCTCGTCCTGCACCTTGGCCAGGAGCACTGCCTTGCGGCGCAGCGACGGTGCGCGGGTGATCCAGTTGCCTTCCGGCTGCATGCCGATGATCTCGGAATGGGCATGCTGCGATATCTGGCGAACGAGCGTGCGGCGATAAGCCTCCGGCATCCAGTCGTTGGCCTCGATCTTTTCCTCCGCTGCGCAGCGGGCCTCGAAGCGGGCAAGCCTGTCGGCATCCTCAAGGACGGGAGCGGAGCGGTCCTTCTGGTCGAGCGCCTGTGCATACATCAGCCATCTCCTCGAATGTAGAACGGTTACAGAAAATTCCATCTCCCGTCAAATTTGTAATTCATTGAACCTGTCCGACAGGCAAGACGATCGTTGATTCAAAATCTTCAGATCCGTGGCTCAGCGCCAGCCCCAGCCCGCCGATGCCGCCGCCCGCAATGAGAACGCTCATCCGCGCTCAGCCCGCGAGCGCGTCGATTTCGGCATCGGAGAGATCGCCCGGAACAATGATCACCGGCACAGGCACGCCCATGCCCCCCTTGCCCGCCAGCGACGAGACAAGTGGGCCTGGACCTTCAGGACCGAGGCCCGCCGCAAGTACCAGCGAGGTGATGTCCTCGTCCTGCTCGATGAGTGCGGCGATCTCGCCGGCGGTCATGCCTTCACGGCGGATGCGCTCCGTCTCGACAGCCGAAATCTCGCGGGCGCGGTCGGCGGCTTTTTCAAGCAAGCCATCGGCTTTTGCCTCCGCGTCTGCCCGGATCATGTCACCGACGCCAAGCCAGACGTCCTCTGTTCCACCGGTCGATACGACGGCAAGTGTCACGAGGCCCGCGCCAAGACGAACGGCGCGCCGCGCCGCCCAGTAGAGCGCGCGGTCTGCCTCCGGCGTCTCATCGACGACCACGAGCAGTTTGGGCCGGTGACCGGCTTCGTAGGAACGGCGTTTGCGCATGGCGATGTGAAACTAGGCGTTCCGGACGAAACCGACAATATCCTTGACGGCGTTCATGTTCGGGCGGGCGATGGCGCGCGCGCGCTCCGCCCCGTCCTTGAGGATCGCATCAACATGGCTGACATCGGCAAGCAGCCGGCGCATCTCGGCGGCGATGGGTTCCAGCCGCGCCACTGCGACATCGACCAGCGCCTGCTTGAAGCGTGAGAACTGGCCACCGCCAAACTCGGACAGCACCGCCTCGCGCTCCATGCGGGCCAACGCGCCATAGATAGACACGAGGTTTTCCGCCTCGGGCCGGCCTTCCAGCCCCTTGGCCTCCGATGGCAACGGCTCGGGATCGGTCTTCGCCTTGCGGAACTTGTTCGAGATCGCCTCCGCATCGTCGGTGAGATTGATGCGGGACTGGTCGGAAGGGTC
>JBOFUS010000716.1:0-3167 GCA_051652685.1 Beijerinckiaceae bacterium | reverse complement strand
GCAAGCTGCTCGAGGCCAAGAACTACAACGACGGTTACGACGCCCAGACCAGCGCCTACGTCGACATGGTGAAGGCTGGTATCATTGACCCGACCAAGGTCGTGCGTACTGCCATCATTGATGCAGCGTCGGTGGCCGGTCTGCTGATCATGACGGAATGCATGATTGCCGAAGCCCCCAAGAAGGACTCTCCGATGCCCCAGATGCCGGGCGGCGGCGGCATGGACTTCTGATCGGAAGCTCCCGTCAGACAAAAGGAAAGGGCGCGGGAAACCGCGCCCTTTTTTCGTCGTCGTTGGGCAGTTGTAGAGGCCACCCGCTGACGTCTCGGTCAGTAGGTAAGGCGCATTGTGCCCAGCCTCGCGATGATCTCGGTGAAGGACTTCGTCAGCTCCGATGCACTTGTCGCCTTGTAGTAGAGCTTTTTGCCGGCCTCAACGCTTGCGCAATCCATCAGAACCTTGAGACCCGCCTCCGAAATCTCCGCTCCTGGAGTGCTGAAGCCAATCGTGTAGATCTGAATGCCTTCATTGCCATCGGCATCCTTGGTGCTTTTGGCATTTTTGCATGCAGCGTTAAGGGCGTTGTCGACCCCCTTGATCGCTTCAGCCTCACTCGTGAAATTTGTGCCAAAACGCTTGTTTGTGTGGTAACCGAATGGAGAGTAGCGGGAATTGTTCGGGTTATTGTGGTAGTTTCCATCATTATCGCCATCTGTCATCACAATCATGACCTTGCGATTCGTAATGGCGTCCTTCCGCCAGTTATATGAACGTCCGTCCGCAAAAGGCGTGTTCGGCGAGAGCGTACGCCAGCCCCAGAGGAAGCCCTCAAGCGTATTGGTTCCACCACCGGCTTTCATCGCTTCAATGTTCGTTATCAGGTTCGTCTTGTCAGAGCTCAATCTGGTCAATTTTCTCGTGTTGCACATATAGTTGGGGCCTAGCGACGAGCCATTAGTTCCTGCCAATTTGATTCTCTTCTTGTTTGCTCCAACGCGATAACGGCAGGTGTTCTCTTTCTGCCGTGTGTGCCAGTCGTGGTTCGCGTAGATCGAAAGATCGCAATTGGCGTCGTCAGCTGAAGTCTCGTTGTGCCCGCTATAGTGTACTTTGCTGCTTCCATCGTCGTTGAGATAAGAGTTGAGGACGGAGTGGCCCTTGCCTCCTGCGTGATGGTTGCCGGTCGTTTCGTAGTAATGGTTTTTGCCAAGCTCTCCGGGTTCGTCCGGCGCAAACATCGGGACGAACAGGCTGTCAGCGTGGGTCGGATGCGCTTCGCCATCGGTGACGGCAAAAGCCCCCGGACGCGTTTCGAAACAACCATTCCATGGAACGCCAAGTTCCTTGAACAGGTCAAACCGGGAGTTCGCCCAGGACGGCTTTCGAGTGTTCTCCCAATGGATGCTCGATTGACCACTCGTATCTACCCAAGCTGCACTGGCATACTCTGGTCCTGCGTTGACGGTCAGTTCGTATGGCACGATCGAAATTTTTATCTGATCGGGTTCGGATGCGGATGCGGATGAAAGCAACTGAGTGACGAAGTTCTTTGCTACTTCCCTGGCCGTGTCGATCTTGTAGCCATTCATGGAGCCCGAGTTATCGAGTACCAGCGCAATCTCGAAATACGTCTTGCCGGGCCGTTCCGCCTCAGCGGTTGAGCCGAAGCACATCTCCTTGAAGCCGACAACGCCGCCAAACAAGGTCTTGATGCACCCTTCGGCGTTAACCCTGACCCGTTGGGAAGTGGAAGGCGGCAGGCTCTTGACGGAATGAGAAGATAACGCATCTGTTGCCCGGTTAGCCTTCAGCATCTCGCGGATATGCGCATTTACTGCATCATCCGTCTTCAGGTTTGTGTCCTTGGCCGCTGAAAGGACTGCTGCGTCGAGCGACGAAGTCAGGATCGACTTTGAATTGCTCGCCTTCGCATAGTCAATCGCCATGCCGGCCGCTAACGTGAGAGGAAACAGCGACAATGCGAACAGCAGCGCTATGCTCCCTGTGTCATCACCGGCAAACCGACGGTGCACGGCAAGTGCATCCTTGGCGAGCTTCAAATTAGCCTCCTGAAACGTAACTTCGACGCTAAAGCTATAAGCGCAAAAATATAATGAAATCTATTCAAAGCAAACTCCGGATAGATCTAGCCGATAAAGGAATCGTTTACTTCAACAATATGAAAAAATATTAAAATCCCAAATAGATCAGACAGACCGCTGACACTCCAGCTCGGCTGGCCAGTGTTGCGCTCAGTGAATTGTTAAAATTGTAAAATTACCATGCGGTGCGCCACGTTAAGCGCCAGCGCTTGGCGCCTTCATAGTAGGCGCCTGATAAACGCCCGTTCGCTGGACAGGGTGACGGCAGTGTTCGTCCAGCCCTGCAAGGCATAGAACTGGACGGCGCGCGTTCCAGGCCCGTCGTCAACAAGCTGCGTGGCGGTCTGAAGATCGCCGCCGTCAAGGCACCGGGCTTCGGTGATCGCCGCAAGGCAGTGCTCGAGGATCTCTCTGTCCTGACGGGCGGCACGATGATTGTCGAAGGCCTCGGCATCAAGCTCGAGAACGTGTCTCTCAAGGATCTCGGCCGCGCCAAGAAGGTGCGCATCGAGAAGGAGAACACCGCAGTTGTCTCCGGTGCCGGCAGGAAGAAGGGTATCGAAGGCCGCGTGGCGCAGATCGAGGAGACCACCTCGGACTACGACCGTGAGAAGCTTTCAGAACGCGGCGCAGACAGGTCGGATAATCGTCCCAACCGACTGCTGCCGGAACCTCGCCTTGTACGCCTCGGCGACAGCCGACAGCTTGTCCTGCTCTGCCGGTTCATCCTTGATAATCAGAACCATAAGCTTCGACGGTTCGCGCACGATCGTGCCTGCCATGCTATCGCGATATTGTCCGCGTCCGTCGAGCACGGTAAGCCCTTCCGGAAAACGCGGCGTTACCTCAGCAGCAAGAAAGCGGCGGAAATCGTCCTCCGACACGCCCAGCCGGTTGCCGATGTTGCGGCCGAAGAGCAGTTCGGCCTTGAGTCGTGGGTTTGCACCCTCGGAACAGGTGAGCGGAGACCCTGTGGCGCAGGCAGCAAGTGACCACGCCATCGCCGCAAAAATGGGGTATCTCCACGCGGGAATGGCACTGATCCGAGGCAAAAGTCCCATAT
>JBOFUS010000715.1:0-1768 GCA_051652685.1 Beijerinckiaceae bacterium | reverse complement strand
GCCATGCGCCCGCCCGCATATTCCGTCGCCGCAGGCTGCTGACAACAGGCTTCGGTCTCATGGCCGCAGCGCGGCCGGAAGGCGCAGCCCTCCGGCAGGCGCGCCAGCGACGGTGCAGAGCCCGGAATCTGCTTCAGCGGCTCGCCGCGCTTTCCCCGCGATGGAACCGAGCCCAGCAGCCCGTCGGTGTAGGGATGGATCGGCGCATCCAGCACATCATCCACATCCCCCAGTTCGACGATGCGGCCGGCGTACATGACGGCCACGCGGTTCGCGAGGCCTGCGACGACGGTAAGGTCATGGGTCACCCAAAGCAGCGCTGTTCCCGTGTCGACGCAGAGCTTCTGCATCTCGGCGAGGATCTGGCTCTGGATGGTCACGTCGAGTGCCGTCGTCGGCTCATCGCAGACGATGACGGACGGCCGGTGCAGCAGCGCGATGGCGATGGCCACGCGCTGGCGCATGCCGCCGGAAAACTGGTGCGGATAGGACATCAGCCGCTCGTCCGGCGAGGGAATGCCGACCTTTCCAAGCGCATCCCGCGCCCGTTGGCGGGCGGCTTCGCGGGATACATTCTCATGGGCCGTGATCGCCTCGATCATCTGTGTGTCGATGCGCAGCACGGGATTGAGCGTCATCATGGGGTCCTGGAAGATCATGGCGACCTCCCGGCCCCGCAGGCGGCGGAGTTCCTCTTCCGGCAGGCCGACAAGTTCCTTGCCGTTCAGCTTGATGGAGCCCTCGACGATGTGGCCGGGCGGATCAACGAGACCCATGATCGAAAAACCCGTCACAGTCTTGCCGGAGCCTGATTCACCCACCAGCCCAAGCACTTCGCCGCGCTTCACGGAGAAGCTGATACCGTCCACCGACTTCACCACGCCGGCGCGGGTGAAGAAGTGGGTCTTCAGGTTTTCGACGGAGAGAACTGGATTGGACACTTACTTCTCCAGCCTCGGATTGAGCACATCCCTCAGCCGGTCACCGACCAGATTGATGGCGACGATGGTCAGGAGCAGCGCCACGCCCGGGAATGTCGAGATCCAGTACTTGCCTGACAGCATGTACTGGAAACCATTGGCGATGAGCACTCCCAGCGATGGCTCCGTCTGCGGCAGGCCGACGCCGAGAAAGGACAGCGTAGCTTCCAGCGCGATGGCATGCGCTGTCTGCACCGTGGCGATGACGATCACCGGAGCAAGACAGTTGGGCAGGATATGGCGGAAGACGATGCGTGCATGGGAGAGACCCAGCGATTGCGCCGCCTCGACGTATTCCTTGCGCCGCTCCACGAGCGCCGAGCCGCGCACCGTGCGGGCGTAATAGGCCCATTGCACCACCACCAGCGCGATGATGATCTTGTCGACGCCCTTGCCAAGCATGGCCACAAGGATGAGCGCCACAAGCACGGTGGGCAGCGAAAGCTGGAGATCGACAATACGCATCAGCAGGTTCTCGACCCAGCCGCCGACATAGGCGGCGATCAGCCCGACCGACATGCCGATGGTGGCCGCGATGATACCCGACAGCGCGCCGACGGCCAGCGAGATGCGCAGGCCATACAGAATGCCCGAGACGAGATCGCGCCCGACACCATCGGAGCCCAGCCACATGGTGAAACCCTCGCCCGCCTTGCCGCCGGGCGGGAGGCGCGAATCCATCAGGTCGACGCTTGCGAGATCATAGGGGTTCTGCGGCGCGATGACAGGCGCGAGCAAAGCCAGCCCCACCATCAGTGCCAGGAGGCCGAGACCAAAGACGGCCAACT
>JBOFUS010000714.1:0-1188 GCA_051652685.1 Beijerinckiaceae bacterium | reverse complement strand
CGGGAATGATGTACCCCCGGCCGAACTTGGGACGTGCCCCGCCATAGGCTGCGGCCACCTCGTCGGGCACATCCTCGCGGGCCAGATCCGCGATGGCATGGGCAGCGGCGAGCTTCATCTCCATGTTGATCGAGGTCGCCCGCACATCGAGCGCGCCCCGGAAAATGTAGGGGAAGCCCAGCACATTGTTGACCTGGTTGGGATAGTCAGACCGGCCCGTGGCGATGATCACGTCTTCCCGGGCGGCATAGGCGTCTTCCGGTGTGATCTCGGGGTCCGGGTTCGCCATGGCGAAGATGATCGGGTCCGGTGCCATGCCCTTCAGCATCTGAGGTGTCAGTGCGCCTGCAGCCGAAAGGCCGAAGAAGATGTCCGCGCCAACCAGCGCTTCCTCCAGGCTGCGCGCTTTGGTCTTGCAGGCATGGGCCGATTTCCACTGGTTCATTCCCTCGGTACGGCCCTGGTAGATCACGCCCTTGGTGTCGCACATGATGACGTTTTCAGGCGCGAAACCCATCGCCTTGACGAGATCGGCGCAGGCAACGCCCGCGGCACCTGCGCCATTGACCACCAGTTTTGTCTGCCCGATATCGCGACCGGTCAGATGCAGTGCGTTCAGCATGCCGGCGGCGGCAATGATCGCGGTGCCGTGCTGGTCGTCATGGAATACCGGAATGTCCATCAGTTCCTGCAACCGCTGCTCGATGATGAAGCACTCCGGTGCCTTGATGTCCTCAAGATTGATGCCACCGAAGGAAGGGCCAAGATAGCGTACGGAGTTGATGAAGGCGTCGGTGTCCTCGGTGTCGATCTCGAGATCGATCGAATCGACGTCGGCGAAGCGCTTGAACAGCACGCTCTTGCCTTCCATCACCGGTTTGGACGCGAGCGCGCCAAGGTTGCCAAGGCCAAGGATGGCGGTGCCATTCGAGATCACCGCCACGAGATTGCCGCGCGTGGTGTATTCAAAGGCAAGGGCCGGGTTTGCGGCTATCGCCTTCACCGGGACGGCAACACCAGGCGAGTAGGCGAGCGAAAGATCGCGTTGCGTCGCCATGGGCTTGGTCGGCACGATCTCAAGCTTGCCGGGCTTGCCGCGCGAGTGGAAATCCAGGGCCTCCTGGTCCGTGAATGTGGGGCGGCCGCGGCGGGATTTGGGATCGAAGTCGGGCATTGGTTTCCGGAGGC
>JBOFUS010000713.1:0-1094 GCA_051652685.1 Beijerinckiaceae bacterium | reverse complement strand
CGATATTGACCTCGGCGCAGGCAAGGAACACGGGCTCGCGCTCAACCAGCACAACGTCTTCCGTTCCTGCCAGCCGGAGCGCCAGACCCACCGCACCGATGCCCGCGCCCAGATCACAGACTCGGCCTCGCGCGTCCGTCGCAGCCGCAAGCAGCAAGGCATCCGTGCCAATACGGTGACCCTTTGCGGGCTGGGTGAGGATCAGCCGGCCATCCAGAAAGGCGTCTTCCGTCGTCTGAACTTTGTCTTCGGCTGCACGTGCCAATCACGCCCCCTTGAAGCTGCGGCGAAATCACTCGCCTTTCGCGTCGTATTGCGGCAACAGGGCGCGTTGCAAGCAGGCCGCCGCGCATGGCACCCATCCGGACGGCAAATAAATGGCAGGGGCTAACCTTGGGCGTTGTCGTCGCGTTCGAAGAAAAACAGGCCGAAGCCAGCGTCGAGGCGCTGGTCCGTCTCACCAGATCGGACATGGAGCGGGTCAACACCACGATCCTGGCCCGGACCGGCTCGGATGTAACAATGATTCCGGAAGTGGCGAACCACCTGATCTCGTCGGGCGGCAAACGCCTGCGGCCGATGCTCACGATCGCTGCTGCCAAGCTCTGCAACTACGAGGGCGAGGGACATCTCAAGCTCGCAGCCTCGGTCGAATTCATGCACACGGCGACGCTACTGCACGATGATGTCGTGGACGGGAGCAGCATGCGCCGGGGCAAACCAGCGGCCCGCATGGTCTGGGGCAACGAGGCGAGTGTGCTCGTCGGTGACTTCCTTCTGGGCCAGGCCTTCAAGATGATGGTCGAGGTCGGATCCCTGCCCTGCCTCGACGTGCTGTCGACGGCCGCTGCCGTCATCGCCGAGGGCGAGGTGATGCAGCTTGCCGCAGCCAAGAACCTTGGCACCTCGGAGGACGAGTATCTCGCGGTCATTCGCGCCAAGACAGCTGCACTTTTCGCTGCCGCTTGCGAAGTGGGGCCACTGCTTGCCGGGAGCGGCAAGGAGGCAACCGTCGCCTGCCGCAGCTACGGAACCAATCTTGGCATCGTCTTCCAGTTGATGGATGACGTGCTGGACTATGGCGGCACAGCCGC
>JBOFUS010000712.1:0-3180 GCA_051652685.1 Beijerinckiaceae bacterium | reverse complement strand
CAACCCGTGTGGGGGTATAGCTCAGCTGGGAGAGCGCTTGCATGGCATGCAAGAGGTCAGCGGTTCGATCCCGCTTACCTCCACCAATCTTTTTCCCGATACGCTGGAAACGGTTCCGCTGCCGTGAAACGTCGCGTCTGCAACAACCGTTCGCCTGACGGGTCAGTCATCCTCTTTGTCGAGACAACAACACCCAGACCCGCAGGTCCAGCAGGACCTTGGACGTTGCCGCGAGGACCAGCGCGCAGAACGCCGCCTTCGACACAGGCCCCATGGCTCCCTCGACAAGCAGCGCGTGCACCACACTGCCCACCACCACTACCACGGCAAGCATCGTGTGCGCGATGCGCCAGACCCTTGGCGGGATGCGCAGCCGCCAGCGGAGCGCCGCCAGCAACGCGGCGGCAAAAGTCGCCCACATGGCGACAACACCCCAGACCGAAAAAGGCGTGGGTGACTCGAAGAGAAGCGCATCGATGACGTCAGGTGCGCTGGTCAGCCACAGCCCCGCGACATGGGCCACTACCATCGTTACCAGTGCAACGCCCACCCAGCGGTGCACGCGTCTTCCTGCGCGCGCGGGAAGCCCGGGCAGGTACCCGCCCGCCAGCAGCGGTTGAACGAGCACAAGCGCCAGTGCAAACACGCCTGCAAAGCCGGCCGCGATATAGACCGGATCCCGCCAGGCAAGCAGCGGGCTGTTTGCAGCGAACGCAATCGGAACCGTTACGGCGGCCGCGAGAGCAACCCAGGCCAGCACTGCGCGAATGGCAGGCACCCTTGTCAGGTCGGCTGAAGCACGAAATTGGCACTCAGGCTCGTGTTGCGCGCACTTGCCATCACCGGGCGCAGGAAGACTGTCTGGTAGCCCTTTCCTTCAAAAGCGAGATGGCCATGCGCTTGCCCGAAAGCCGGGACGATCTGCGGCATTTCCAGCCGGAACGTGCCGTCCGGAGCCGTAAGTGTCGCACCGTGGCTGTGGCGGTCATCCTCGCGTCCTTCGGTGGTGTGGGCCCAGACCTGGATACGCATGCCACCCAGCGGCGCACCGTCGCCTGCGCGGCGCACGCTGCCCGTCATCCAGAACCCGCCTCCACCGATACGGCTGACGATCGGAGCGCCGGGAATATAGTTGTTGGCACCGCCGCGCATCGTCGGCGTCGGCGCAAGGCCCTGCGCGTGGGCCGGAACGAGGAGACCTGAGGTCCCGGTCAACAGCAAGGCTCCGGCGGAAACAGAGCCTCTGGCGAGAAAGTCACGGCGGGTTGAAGGGTTTTGGGTCAACGCAGTCTCTCCTGTCTTGCCTTTGGGAGCGGATGGATCGCGGGGATATTTCGCCCCTTGTGATCCGATATGGCGACAGAATTGCGTGCTGGTATCCCCTTCGTCGATTAAATCACGGTAATCTCGCTAATGTTACAGCGAACCAATATGACGGCGAAGTTTACCGCCCATTCTTCATTGCCGGCTGGCAAAAGAGCTTCCGACACGCCTTGATCAGTGCGCCTTCTCGCGCTCCCGCGCTGCGAACCAGGTGGTGGCGATATAGCAAGCCACGAGCACCATCAGGGCAATCTCCCCGACGTTCGGATCAAAGCGCCAGCCCCGAAAGACCATTGGGACAAGGAGCTCAGCCAGCGTCATCATCAGCCACAGCGCTGCGCCCCAGGCGCTGACCAGCCAGAGACCAACACCGCAAATGCAATTGAGCACTGCGAAGACGACAAGCCGGAGCTGCATCGGTGTTTCGAGCGCTTCGAAACTCTCCGGGTTCTCGCCAAATCCCAGAATGCTCGCCCAGAAAATCATACCCCGCGCGAGGCAGATGAGCGCAATAATGCGGAGATACACAACAAGAAACCGGTTCCAGCGACGGCGTGCCAACCCACCCGGGTCATCCGCCATGATGTCACGATTGACGATCCGGTCGTTGCGTGCCGGAGCTGCCGGGGCAGATGACGAGAAAGGCCACATCGCCGTCAGCCCGGCTTCAGACTGCTGGAAAACTCCAGATCATCCGGGAGCGGCGCGAAATGAGCCGCCACGGCGTGCTCGTCAAGTTTCTCCACCACCGTTGGCCGCCAGGCCGGCGCGTTATCCTTGTCGATGATCACCGAGCGCACACCCTCATAGAAATCGTGTCCGGCAGCGATGCGCGACACGATGCGGTATTCCATGCGCATCACATCAGCGAAACCCATATCCACGCCCCGTCGCATCTGTTCGAGCGCGATAGCCATGCTCATTGGTGATTTTGTCCGCATCGCCTCCAGCGTATCGGCCGCAAAGGCTGAGCCGCCAAGCGCAAACTGGCCAAGCCGCGCCATGATTGCAGGCAGCGCGTCCTCGCTGAAGGCCTCGCGGATGATCATCCCGTGTTCGGCGAGCGTTGGCATGGTGGGCGCGACCGACCGCGATCGCAAGGCCGCTTCGATATCGCCGCCGGCGGCCAACGTCTCGATGATCGCCGGGATTGCGTCGCTCGCGACACCATGGGTGGCGAGCCCCAATGCCAGCGCATCACCCTGCCCGATCCGTGCGCCTGTCAGCGCGAGATAACGCCCGGCATTGCCCTCAATCCGTGGCAAGAACCAGCTGGCACCGACATCGGGAAAGAAACCGATGCCGACCTCGGGCATGGCAAAGGTCAGCTTCTCGGTCGCCACCCGGTGCGAGCCATGGAACGCAAGGCCAACGCCACCGCCCATGACAATGCCGTCGATGAGCGCAACAATGGGCTTGGGGTAGGTCTTGAGCGCATGGTTGAGGATGTACTCCTCGCGCCAGAACATCCGCTGTTCGTCGATCCGGCCGGCGCGGCCGAGATCATGCAGCGCACGAATATCCCCGCCGGCGCAGAACGCCCTGCCGCCGGCTCCAGCCATGATCACCCGCGTGACAGAGGCATCGCTGCGCCATGCTTCGACGGCGGCGCTGACGGCCCGCACCATGCCAAGCGTCAGCGCGTTCAACTGGCGCGGACGGTTGAGCATAATAACGCCGGCTGCGCCCTGCCGGGAAATCAGGGCTTCCGGTTGGTTGGCTTGATCCTGCAAGGGCAAGGCTCCGTTGGCATCTGGCCGACGGCATAGGCGCTCGAAGCCGCCTTGCCAACCGTCGCGCGGCAGGCGAAACATCCGTGATGACGCCCTTTTCCTTCAACACCACCGCGCGAATCCT
>JBOFUS010000711.1:0-2276 GCA_051652685.1 Beijerinckiaceae bacterium | reverse complement strand
ATCCTGCCTGATCTCGGCGTCTTCGATCTGCCGTTCCTCTTCGCCAACGAAAAGGAAGCCGATGCTATCCTTGATGGCGCGATGGGCAAGTTCATCGCCGACAAGCTGCCGGGCGTCGGCCTTGTGAACCTCTCCTATTGGGAGAATGGCTTCCGCAACCTGACGAACTCGAAGAAACCCGTCGCCAAGGTCGAGGATTTCCCCGGCCTCAAGGTGCGCGTGATGCAGAACAACATCTTCCTCGACACCTTCAAGACGGTCGGTGCCAACGCCATCCCGATGGCCTTCCAGGAAGTGTTCGCTGCGCTGGAAACCAAGGCGATCGACGGCCAGGAGAACCCCTTCGTCACCATCGACACCAGCAAGATGTACGAGGTGCAGAAGTATCTCTCCATCACCAACCACGCCTACACGCCGTTCATGGTGCTCTACTCCAAGGCACTGTTCGACAGGCTTTCGGCTGAAGAGCAGAAGTCGCTCACCGATTGCGCCAACGAGGGCCGCGACGAGCAGCGCAAGGTCAGCCGCGCGCTGTCGGAGAAGTCGCTCGCCAGCGTCAAGGCCAAGGGCATGCTTGTCAACGAGATTGCCCCGGCCGAGCAGGTGCGCTTCCGCGAGGCGGTGAAGCCTGTCTACGAGCGGGGTGCCACGACCATTGGCATTGCGACGGTCGACAAGATGATGGCGGAGCTTGCGGCGATCCGCAAAACGAACTGAGGCTGCGCGGTTGATCCTCCTCCGCTTGCGGGGGAGGATTAACCAGCTCTCGTCATTGCGAGCAAAGCGAAGCAATCCAGAGCCACGCCGGCCATCGGCAGAGTGGGTAGACGCGTCGCGCTGGATTGCTTCGCTTTGCTCGCAATGACGGCCAATCACCGAGTATCCCCCATGAAAATCACCGCACTCGAAACCATCCGCCTCGAAGAATTCGGCAACATCATCTTCGTCCGCCTGCACACGGACGAAGGGCTGGTGGGGCTTGGCGAAACCTTTATGGGACCCAAGGCCGTCGAGGCCTATCTGCACGAGACGGTTGCACCAAAACTCATCGGCATGGACCCGCTGCGCATCGAGGCCATCAACCTGAAGCTGCGCAACTATCTCGGCTGGCGGTCCGCAGGCGTCGAGACGCGCGGCAATTCGGCGGTCGACATCGCGCTCTGGGACATTTTCGGCAAGGCCCATGGCAAGCCGGTCTGCGACATGCTGGGCGGACGCACGCGCGACAGCATCCGCGTCTACAACACCTGCGCCGGCTATCGCTATATCCGCGATGGCCGTGCCCAGTCGGTCGCCAACTGGCATTTGGGCGAACAGGGTGGCCCTTACGAGGATCTCGAAGGGTTCCTGCACCGGGCCGACGAGGTGGCGCATTCCCTGCTGGAGCAGGGCATCACCGGCATGAAGATCTGGCCCTTCGACATCGCGGCCGAGCGCACCGGCGGGCTCGACATCACGGCCACCGAGATGAATACGGCGTTGGAGCCTTTCCGCAAGATCCGGAAGGCCGTCGGCGACCGCATGGATATCATGGTGGAGTTCCACTCCCTCTGGTCGCTGCCCATGGCCAAGAAGCTGGCCGAGCGGCTCGCTGAGTTCGACACTTATTGGCATGAAGATCCGTTCCGGCTGGATAACATCGGCGATCTCGCCAGCTATGCGCCGCATTCCAGGGCCTGGGTCTGCGCTTCCGAGACGCTGTCCTTCACCCATGCCTTCCGCGAATACCTCGAAACCGGCGTGGCGGGCGTAGTGATGCTCGATCTGTCGTGGTGCGGCGGCCTGTCGGAGGCGCGCAAGATCGCCGGGATGGCGGAAGCCTGGCACACGCCGGTGGCGCCACATGACTGCACAGGGCCTGTGGTCTACGCGGCGTCCTGCCATTTCTCGCTCTATGCGCCGAACACGCTGATCCAGGAGAGCGTGCGGGCGTTCTACACCGGCTGGTACAAGGAACTGGTCACGGAGTTGCCGGTGGTGGCCAACGGCGAGGTCAGCGTGAACATGCTGCCCGGACTGGGACTGGAGCTGTTGCCGGATCTGACGAAAAGGCCCGATGCCGTCGTGCGCTGGTCGCGGGGGTGAATTCCTTCTCCCTTGGGAGAAGGTGCAGTGCTTGCTACAGAATTGCGGTTGGCGGGCGGATGAGGGTCAACGCCAACGGTGGAGGTAACCCTCATCCGTCAGGCTCCGCCTGCCACCTTCTCCCAGGGTAGAAGGAAGAATCTCTGCGTGATTTCCCTCTCGACGAACAGCGCGCGGCGTGGTGCATTGGT
>JBOFUS010000710.1:0-1849 GCA_051652685.1 Beijerinckiaceae bacterium | reverse complement strand
CGTCGTACATCAGTGTTAGTTCGGTCTCATTTCCGGCCATCGGCGCTCCGGCAATCGGGTACGCCGCTGCCAGGCTCGGGCGCCGGTCAAGTCTCGGGTCTGGAAAAAACAGTCCTTGTCCACCAACAACAACGAGCTCTGGAACCAATTCGGTTTCGCGCCAAAGTATGGGGGCGTAATCAGCCAGTGACCATGCTTCGAAAGACGCGATCGCAATCGAGTTTACTTCTATCAGGTGAGCATATCTGTCAATCGGGTACAGAAGTTGCACATCCCGACGTTTGGGCGACAGTGGCTCCAGATCGCGGTACATCTAAGCGGCCACAATAACAGATGAGTTAAAGACCAAATAAGCTCGCGTACGGTCTGAGTGCAATCGGCGTTTGTTTCTGTGTTTATGGGAGACAATACCGAGTGAGCCAAGGCGCGATACCACGAAGGGCGAAGCAGGTGCCGGAACTCTGGCTTGGTTTTCCCGGGTCACTGTTGAAGCGTCCTGTCGATGAGTCACCGTTGCCGCGATTAGATTGCGCTGTCGAAAATTGCAAGCCGCATAATAGTTTTGCTTCGATTCTTCCTGTCATCGAACCTTTTCCGAAGACTGTTTCTTGCCGCGATCCGGAGCTCGGCAGTTTTGTCAGAAGGCAGGAAATGCAACGGATCAAGGAGGAGTCGAGGGACACATCCACCTTGTCCACTGTTCATCTCTCGCACTCCTTCGCGGCAGGTGTTTCGCTGGGCTACTCCCATAGGCGCTCACCTGTATTCTCTGCGGTCTACCAGCTGCCATCACGCCTGGCGGATATGACGCCAGCGATGCAACCCGCTCGAGGTTATGCGTCTGGCCTTGCGCTTTGCCTGCCCGCGGCTTCATGAGCCCTGTCTATGGTATCGCCAAACTTGCCCCTCTTGTCTTCACTCTGCTGCCGGCGTTAATCGGGCAATGGTGAGCAACCCACGAACCCCGCAGCAAAGCCTTTGTCTTGCCTGACCTTCTTTCCCGCTATCACTCCATGGTGTCCGCCGGCCAGATTGAGGCTGATGCAGCGCAGCTGGCCTGTGTCGAGCGTCTGAATACCCTCGTCGTGCAGCTTGGGCAGAAGCGGCTGGCGCGCAAGTCGAACCCGCTGGGCTGGATGTTCAGCCGGCGGTCTTTGGGACCCGCTTCGGCGCTGAAGGGGCTCTACATTTTCGGTGCAGTCGGGCGTGGGAAGACCATGCTGATGGATCTGTTTTTCGGCTTTGTGCCGGCGCAGCGAAAGCGGCGCGCGCATTTCCATGATTTCATGGCCGATGTGCATGGGCGAATCCATGCTTTCCGGCAAATGTCGAGGACCAATGGCGGCAAGGCAATGGATCCGATCCGCCCGGTCGCGCAAGCGCTGGCGGCGGAGGCCTGGGTGCTGTGTTTCGACGAGTTCACAGTCAATGATATCGCCGACGCAATGATTCTCGGACGGCTCTTTGAGGCGCTGTGGGAAGAGGGCGTCGTGGTCATTGCAACCTCCAACGTCGATCCCACCGAACTTTACAAGGACGGGCTTAACCGCGCGCTGTTCCTGCCCTTCATTGAAAAGCTGAAGACGCACATGGAGGTGCTGCGGCTGGATGCCAGGACCGACTATCGGCTGGAGAAACTCGCCGGCGCTCCGGTTTACCATGCGCCAGCGGGGCCGGCAGCGGAGGCGGCCCTCATCCTGTCGTGGCGGCGATTGACGGGCGATGTGGCGGTTGAACCTGTGACGCTGGCAGTCGGTGGTCGCAAGCTTGAGGTGCCGGTGGCTGCGTCCGGGGTGGCGCGGTTTTCTTTTGCCGATCTCTGCGCCAGACCGCTTGGCGCGTCGGATTA
>JBOFUS010000709.1:0-2357 GCA_051652685.1 Beijerinckiaceae bacterium | reverse complement strand
GGCCGGCTGCGCACGCACGCGCCCTCCACCTACAAGATCCCCGTCGCCTCCGACATACCGGAGGATTTCCGCGTGGCGCTTTGGGACGGGATCAATGAACGCGACACGATCTATGCGTCAAAAGCGGTGGGCGAGCCGCCGGTGATGCTGGCCATCGCCGCATTCAACGCGTTGGCTGATGCGTGCGAGGCTGGCGCGAAGGGCGCGGGGGCAAGGCTTGATGCACCGGCGACGCCGGAAGCTGTGTTGCGGGCGGTGAACGGGTGGTGAAGCTGTGTGCTTGCTCAGGGCAATCGCCTGAAGGGCCAATCGGACTCCCTTCCCCCTTGCGGGGAAGGGTTGGGGATGGGGGTGGTGCAGGATTGAGCTCTGCGCCACATCCTGAACGACCCCCACCCTGGCCCTCCCCGCAAGGGGGAGGGAAATAGTCCTATGTGCAACCCTCAAGCGATTGCCCTGTGTGCTTGCTGTCAGACTTGATTTTTGCCATTACAAGTGTAATGAATATGAAGCCGTGAAAGCCATGCTCGGGTTTCAATGGGATGAGGGCAACTGGCCGAAATGCGGGAAGCACGGCTTGAGCCGTTCCGATATCGAAGAAGTCATGCAAGGCGAAATTGCTGTGCTTCCGGATCGGACTTCGAAAGCCATAGAATGTCGGTACAACGCCGTTGGGAAAACCGCTGCGGGCAGAAATGTTTTTATCGTGTTCACGTTCCGCCCAACGCCGGACGGCATCTACCTCAGGTCAATATCGGCACGTTACATGCACTTCAAGGAGATTGCCCACTATGAGCGTCAAACCCGCAGGTGAACCCTTCCCGATTCACGCTTCGGACGAAGACGCCGAGCGCTTCGTGGCGACAGCCGATCTTTCGCGCTTCGACTTCTCGGGGTTCACAAAAACCCGCTTTGAGTTTCAGGCCAAGTCGGCCAACGTCAGCATGCGCATGCCGGCGGACCTGCTGGTCGCTCTGAAGGCACGGGCGCAGCACGAAGGCATGCCTTACCAACGCTTTATCCGGCAAACGCTGGAGCGCGCCTTGCTCGCTGCGCCGGAGCGCAAGGCCTGATTTCCTGAACCCTGAACCGCGTCATTGCGAGCAAAGCGAAGCAATCCAGCCCGACGTTTCCGCCTGCTGTGCCGTTAGCTGGCGTAGGGCTGGATTGCTTCGCTGCGCTCGCAATGACGGAGTTTGAGTATTGCAACCCAACTGCATGGCCGAGCATACACCTGCCTGCGTCATCTTGTCTTGGCCAGCGCCCCATCTGAGCCGACAGGCCCTTCACGGCGTACTCACCCCAATGAACGGCTCCTCGTCCCGCGACCTTATCCCCACCCGCACCGCAGGCCTCGCCCGGCTGGCAGCCTTTGTGCCAAGCGCAGGCCGCCACTACGCCGACAAGCGCAACAGCGACCTTGGCCCCGATGATCGCGCCAATGTGTCGGTGCTCAGCCCCTACATCCGCCATCGGCTGCTAACGGAGGAGGAGACGCTGGTCACGGTGTTGTCCGGGCAATCGTTCAATTCCGCTGAAAAGTTCGTGCAGGAGGTGTTCTGGCGCACCTATTTCAAGGGACATCTGGAGACCCGCCCGGAGATCTGGCGGCGTTATCAGGCGAATCTGGGCCTGCAGCTTGCGGCGGTTGAGAAAGGCGGTGGCTTTGCGCAAGCATACCGCAAGGCAACCGAGGGGCGCACGGGCATCGACGCCTATGACGCCTGGGTCGCGGAAGTGATCGAGACCGGTTACCTGCACAACCATGCGCGGATGTGGTTTGCATCCATCTGGATCTTCACGCTGAAATTGCCCTGGGAGCTTGGTGCGGACTTTCTCTACCGTCACTTCATCGATGGCGACCCCGCCTCCAACACGCTGTCATGGCGCTGGGTTGGTGGCCTGCACACGCGCGGCAAGACCTATCTGGCGCGGGCCTCCAACATCCACGACCATACGGGCGGACGGTTTCACCCGGCTGGTCTGGCACAGGAGGCGACCGCGCTTGAGGAACCGAACCTCGCGGCCGCAAAGTCCATCCCCACCGCCCCGCAGCAGCCACCTTCCGGTCGCACCGTGATCCTGCTGACCGAGGAGGATCTTCACCCGGAAAGCTGGGACATGGGCCAGGCGGATGTGGTGGCTATCGTCGGCGCGACCAGCGTTGCTGATCGCTCTCCGCTGGAGGTCTCCGGTCAGGTGCATGACTTTACCAACGGGGCCATGGCGGATGCTCTTGCCCGCGCAGGGCAGCATTGGGGGCTGGTCCCCACGCTGCTGCCATCGCTTGATCCCGTGGCACTTGAAGCGCTTGCAAGGACAGCCGGTGCCAGCCAGAGCGTCACCGGCTATGCGCC
>JBOFUS010000708.1:0-1260 GCA_051652685.1 Beijerinckiaceae bacterium | reverse complement strand
CCTGACGAGCTGCTTGGTCAGATGCCCGCGCGCGCCCTCGGCGAAGATGGTGTAGCGGCCCCGCAGCTCCATGCCGCGCGTGTAGCGGTCGGTCAGCTCGCCATCCTTGCCGATGCCGACATCGCCGGTGGCAATGCCGGTGACCGAACCCTTGTCGTCGTAGAGCACCTCCGCCGCCGAAAACCCGGGATAGATCTCGACGCCAACGGCCTCCGCCTGCGTGGCAAGCCAGCGGCTGACATTGCCCAGCGAACCGATGAAATTGCCATGGTTGTTCATCAGCTTCGGCATGGCGAAGTTCGGCAGGCGGATGCCGCCGGAGGGGCCAAGCAGGAAGAACTGGTCCTCGGTGACTTCCGTCGTCAGCGGCCGGTCGGCGGCCGTGCGCCAGTCGGGCAGCAGCGCGTCGAGGCCTGACGGGTCGATGACAGCACCGGACAGGATATGCGCGCCGGCCTCGGAACCCTTCTCGACGACAACGACGGTGATGTCCGGATCAATCTGCTTCAGGCGAATGGCTGTCGCAAGGCCAGCGGGGCCACCGCCGACAACGACCACATCATAGTCCATGCCTTCGCGTTCCGGCAGATCAAATTCCTGCAGCTCGCTCATCAGTCTCGTCTCCCCACCTTTATAGTTCACATATAAACCAATTTTTCGACGACCTCAACCGTCCGCGCCGTCTCGCATCAGGCCGCGCCAGTGTCTATGGTAGGGCGATGACGATGGATGCCGCAACCGATCCGAATGCCGCGATAAAGGCGCTTCTCGCCTGGTATGTCGATGCGGGCGTGGACATGGCGTTTGACGAGACGCCGCATGACCGTTTCACGCCGCGTGCGGCAGAACCCGTCACGCCGATGCGCGAGGCTGGGCGGACAGCAACTCCGCCGCGCATCGCGCTCCCTTTGGCCAGCGCGCCCCCCGCGCCGGAAGAGGCCGCCGCCGATGCCCGCCAACGGGCAACATCGGCCAAAACGCTCGAGGAACTCGAAGCGCTGCTGCGGGACTTCGACGGCTGCGCCCTGAAAGCCACAGCCAGCCGCCTTGTCTTTGCAGACGGCACACCCGGTGCGCGGGTCATGCTGGTGGGTGAGGCACCCGGCGCAGATGAGGATCGTGAAGGCCGCCCCTTCGTCGGTCGCTCCGGCCAGTTGCTGGACCGCATGCTCGCTGCCATCAACCTGACAAGGCGTGACGTCTACGTGGCAAACATCATCCCGTGGCGGCCGCCGGGCAACCGCACGCCGACGCCGCAGG
>JBOFUS010000707.1:0-1497 GCA_051652685.1 Beijerinckiaceae bacterium | reverse complement strand
ACGTTCTTCATCCGCCCGCTCCAGAGCTCTGGCGGCGGCATCTGCGCTGCGGTGTTGGCGAGGATCGCGTTGCCGATCCGGCCGGGATGATGGGTCAGCAGCCATTGACCCACCATTCCGCCTTTGGACAAGCCGCACCAATGGGCTTTCGCGACGCCCAGATGATCCATGATCGCCAGCGCGTCATCGGCGAGCTGGGCGATGGTGTATTCGGTCGCAGGCGCGGCGCTCAGGCCATGGCCGCGGCTGTCATAGCGGATGATGCGGAAGCGATCCTTCAGGGTGGGGGCTTGCGCGTCCCACATCGTGAGGTCGGAGCCCAGCGAATTTGAAAACATGAGAATGGGTGCGTTTTCAGGGCCTTCAACGAGGATGTTGAAAGGTTCGTTGTTGATTGTCTCGATTGGCATGGATGTCACTCAAGCCGTTGACCCTCATCCTGAGCCTGTCGAAGGATCGAGGGGCAAGGGCGTGGGGTTCAGGAGTTTCACTGGATCATCCTTCGACAGGCTCAGGATGAGGGTGGGTGTTGTGATCTCAGGTTAGGAAGGTGCGCTATCCTCGACCATATACTCCCTCTCGCTGTCATAGAGCGCGAGGATGCGATCGATGAAGACGTCGCTCGCGCCGAGGTAGGTCGAGGGATCGAACAGCGCGTCCAGATCGAGCGCCGAGGCCTTCGGTGTGTCCCGCAACACGTCTTTCAGATGCCGCTTCTCGCCGACAGCCCGCGCGCAGGCCGCCTCCATGAAGCTCTTCGCCTTCGCCTTGCCAAGCGTCGGAGCCAGCGCAAAGGTGATCCGTTCGGCCATGATCAGGCCGTTGGTGAGTTCGAGGTTCGCACGCATCCGCTCGGTGTCGACCTCAAGGCCTTCCAGCAATGTCTGCATGTGCAGCGCGGCCGCGCCGGTGAGCAGCAGCAACTCCCGCATGGTGTCCCACTCGGCATGCCATCCGCCGACGCCGCGCTCGTGTTCCTGCATGCCGGCTGAGAGCATGGTTGCGACCAGACCCGGCGTGCGCGTGGCGATGGCGATGATCGCGGTCGTCTGCACGGGATTGCGCTTGTGGGGGAGGGTGGAGGAGCCGCCCTTTCCGGGGACGGAAGGTTCGAAGACCTCGGCCACCTCGGTCTGCATCAGAAGGGCGATGTCGCGGGCGATTTTGCCAAGCGATGCGGCAAGGATGCCGAAGTTCGCGGCGATCAGCTGAAGATGGGCGCGGTTTGCATGCCAGCCAAGGGTTGGGTCGGCAAAACTTCGTTTTTGGCCTTGGCGTGACGCAAGCTCGGTGTCGGCAAGCGCAATGCGAACAGCTGCAGCCTTGTCGCCAAGTGAAGCGAGCGTGCCGGCAGCACCTGCAAATTGCAGCCAGTTGGCGGAGCGCGACATGATGTTGTCGTGGCTGGTGACCAGCGCATCGAGCCAGAGCGCGCATTTGTGACCGAACGAGAGGGGCAAGGCATGCTGAAGCAGCGTGCGGCCAGCCATGACCGTG
>JBOFUS010000706.1:0-1386 GCA_051652685.1 Beijerinckiaceae bacterium | reverse complement strand
CGTCCGGTGTGCGGACCCGGCTGCGCAACGAACGCACACCCTCCCCCACAAGCGTCGCCGCCCGCAGTGCCGCCGGCCCCATCTGGTCAAGCCAGCGCGCAATCTCCACCGCGAACGGCTTGGCAGGATCGCCGACAAGCTCATCCTCGACGCGGTCGACAATCACGATCCGCCGGTTCAGGCCGCGCACAGTGTCCAGCAGACCCGCCGCTGCCAGCCGCAGCAGCGGGCCAGCATCTGCGACGACGATGGGTTGGCGGTCATACCGCTCGATCATCGCTTCACCTCCCACGTCGTCACCGGCTCGCCGGTGGCGGGATCCTTGCCGTCCTTGAGCTGGATGCCCAAGGCGAGGAGCTCATCGCGGATGCGGTCGGATTCGGCGAAGTTTTTGGCGCGGCGGGCTTCAAGGCGAAGTTCGACAAGACCTTTTGCTTTGTCAGGTAGCAAAGCAGCTTGGCTTCGCGTTTTGAGACTCAGACCCATGATCCTCAGGGCAAAGCCAAGTCCATTTTCGTGACCTTGGTTCTTCAGTTCATGGAGCTTGCTAACTGCTAGAGGCGTGTTGAGGTCGTCAGCCAAAGCATCCAGAACTGGCTGCGCCTGCCCAGATGGTTGCGCTTCGATCTCAGCTCGGTAGGCGGCACGCAGGACTCTCAACTCCCGCTCACTCTCCTCCAGCCCCCGCAACGTCCAGTCAATCGGCTGCCGATAATGTGTCTTCAGCATGTTCAGCCGCGCAACCTCGCCCGGCCAATCCTTCAGCACGTCCTCGATGGTCACGAAATTCCCCAGGCTCTTGGACATCTTCTGTCCTTCCACCTGCAGGAACCCGTTGTGCATCCACACGCTCGCCATCTTGTCCACGCCGAAGGCGCAGCGCGTCTGCGCGATCTCGTTTTCGTGGTGGGGGAAGATGAGGTCGATGCCGCCAGCGTGGATGTCGAAGGTCTCGCCCAGCAGCGCGCCGCTCATGGCCGAGCACTCGATGTGCCAGCCCGGCCGGCCGAAGCCCCAGGGTGATTTCCAGCCGGGTTCCGTCGCTGGATCGGACGGTTTCCACAGTACGAAATCCATCGGATCGCGCTTGTAGGGAGCCACCTCAACACGCGCTCCAGCGATCATGTCGTCCAGCGTGCGGCGCGACAGCCGTCCATAGTCGGGCATGGACGGGACATGAAACAGCACATGCCCTTCCGCCGCATAGGCATGGCCCCGCTCCACCAGCCGCTCGATCACGCGCACCATGTCCATGCGCTTCTCGCCATCGCAGACGAAATCCGTGGCACGCGGGCTGTGTGTCGGAGGCAGGCAGCCGAGTGCTGCCACATCGGCCTCATATTGCGCCGCCGTGCCGTCGGTCAGCGCCTTCACCTCGTCGAGCAG
>JBOFUS010000705.1:0-1882 GCA_051652685.1 Beijerinckiaceae bacterium | reverse complement strand
TCGCGCGCAAACCCCGTGATGCGCGACAGCAGCGTCCAGCCGCCGACCGAGAGGATGGCGCGCAGCATCGTCAGCGGACGTCGGCGTCAGCCGTGGCACCGCCCACCTCGTCGGCCACGATGTAGAGCGGTCGGCCCTTCACCTCGGCAAAGATGCGTCCGATGTATTCTCCAATGACGCCGAGAAAAATGAGTTGCACCCCGGCAAAAAACATCACCGCCACCATGATCGAGGGAAAGCCCGGCACATCCGCGCCGAACACCAACGTGCGCAGGATCGTCACCAGCGCATAGAGGAAGGCCAGCGCAGACGCCGCCACACCGGCATAGGTCGCCATACGCAGCGGCGCGGTGGAAAAGGAGGTCAACCCGTCAAACGCGAAGCGGAAGAGCTTGCGGTAGTTCCACTTCGTTTCGCCATGCACCCGTTCCGCCACCTGATAGGGCACGCCGATCTGGCGGAAGCCGACCCAGGCGTAGAGCCCCTTGGAGAAGCGCGCCCGCTCCGGCATGCGCTTCAGCGCCTCGATGACGCGGCGCGACACCAGGCGGAAATCGCCCGCGCCCTCCGGCAGCGGTATTTCGCCAAAACGCTCGAACACGGTATAGAACCGGCGAGCGAAGTGGCCATAGGTCCTGCCGTCGGTCGTGCGATCCACCCGCTGGCCGTAGACCATGTCATAGCCCTCGCGCCATCTGGCGACAAAGACAGGAATGGTTTCGGGGGGATGCTGCAGGTCCGCGTCGATCATCACAGCGGCTGCACCCCGCGCGTGGTCAAGGCCGGCGGCCAGCGCCACCTCCTTGCCGAAGTTTCGGCTAAACGAGACGGCGCGGATGCGCGTGTCTTTCTCCGCGAGCGCACGAATGGCGGCCAAAGTGCCGTCGCGGCTGCCATCGTCCACGAAGATGATTTCATGGCTCGCGATGCAGCCGGCAAGCGCCGCGTTGATCCGCTGGGCGATGAGCGGAATGTTCTGCTCCTCGTTCAGCACGGGGATGACGACAGACAGTTCCGGCTGGTACAATTCCGCCTGCTGCGACTCTGGGTGTTTGACGATCATGGGGAAGGCTTTATCACCCGGTCACCTGTCCATAAACTGAATGCGGCAACAACTTTCAGGAGTTCTACGCCCCTTGTCCAGTTTCACGCTGATTGCCGACGACTATGCCATGACCGCAGGCGTCTCGCGCGGCATCCTGCGCCTGCTGGAACATGGGCGCATTTCCGGCACGGGTGCCATGACGGGCCGACCGCACTGGAAGGGCTGGAGCCATGCGCTGCGCGCTTTTGCCGGCAAGGCCGATCTGGGCGTGCATCTCAACCTCACATTGGCCGAGCCGCTGACGCGGATGGCGGTGTTTGCGCCGTCGGGTGTGCTGCCCACGATCGGCGAAGTCGCCAAGCGTGCCGCCCTTCGCCGATTGCCCATGGCGGAACTCAAGGCCGAGATTGCCGCGCAGCTCGATGCCTTCGAGCAGGCGATGGACCGGCGGCCGGATTTCATCGATGGCCACCAACATGTCCACGGCTTCCCCGGTGTGCGCCGCGCGCTGTTCGAGGTGATGCTGGAGCGATACCCCAAAAGCCCGCGCCCCTGGCTGCGCGCCTCTGCTGATCTGCCGAAGCGCATCCTCGCCCGCCGCCGCAACGCGCCGAAGGCGTTTCAGGTGGCGGCGCTGAGCATGGGTTTTGCACCCGCCGCGCACCGGCGTGGTATTGTCACCAACGACGGCTTCGCCGGCTTCTCCGCCTTCGATCCCACGGTGCGCTACGCCGACGAATTCGCCAGCGCGCTGGTCGCGCCGGGGCTCCTGCATCTGGTGATGTGCCACCCTGGCGAGATCGACGACGAGTTGCGCGGGCTTGATCCGGTGGTGGA
>JBOFUS010000704.1:0-1211 GCA_051652685.1 Beijerinckiaceae bacterium | reverse complement strand
CATGCAATCACCATGAAGCAGGAATGGCCGGACTGGCGCCCGCCCGCCGCCATGCTGAAGCGCCGGCCTGATCTGCCGCAGTTCATGGAAGGCGGCGAGGACAACCCGCTGGGCGCGCGCGCCATGTATCTCGGCAAGTCGATCTACCGCATCCACGGCTCCAACGAGCCGGAGTCCATCGGCCATGCGGTATCGTCCGGTTGCATCCGCATGCTCAACGAGGATGTGGTCGATCTCTACAATCGTGTCAGGGTCGGCACCCGCGTGGTGGTGCTCTGAGCAGAGGCGGTGCGCCTCACGCCTCAGGCCAGTACTGATAGAGCCAGCTCTCCGTCAGCACCCGGTCCCCGGCCTTGAGGAAACAGCGCATCTCCACCGGCTCCGTGCCATCCGCCGTCAGGTCGAACTGCGCCCGCCAGTGGCCGGGCACATCGTTCGGCACGGCTTCCGTGAACACATAGGAGAAACTGCCGCGCGAGGCTGACAGCACCGCCTCAGGCTTCACGCCGAAGGGGATGTCGGCCAGCGGCCCGCCGCGAAACTCCACGAGGAACTTGCGCACGCCCCTGGGCCGCGGCTGGCCGGGCTGGCCGCCGTTGCCCAGCCGCGTGGCGACACAGCGGCCAAGCGGCGATGGTGTCGGCTCGTCGGCCTGCCAGTGCAGGCGGTAGGCGAAGGTGAATTCGCGGCCGGCTGTCACGGGCTCCGCCGGAATCCACGCCGCCACGATGTTGTCGTGGATTTCGTCGTCGGTGGGGATCTCGATCAGCTGCACCGCGCCCTTGCCCCAGTTGCCCCTGGGCTCCACCCAGAGCGAGGGCCTGCGTTCGTAAAAGACACCGTCCTGATAGTGGTCGAAAGCGCGGTCGCGCTGCAGCAGGCCGAAACCACGCGGGTTCTCATCGCCGAAGGACGACGCGATGGTGCGGCGCGGGTTGTTCAGCGGCCGCCAGATCCGCTCGCCCGCCCCGGTCCAGATGGCGAGGCCGTCGGAATCATGCACCTCCGGCCGCCAGTCGACGGCGGTCGGCTTGATGGTCTCCGAGTACCAGAACATGGACGTGAGGGGTGACACGCCGAAACGTGTGATGTCGCGCCGGACAAAGAGCCGCTTCTCCACATCCATGGTCACGCCCTTGCCGCGTGTCATGACAAAGCGGCAGGCCCCCGCGACGCTCGGGCTGTCGAGCAGCGCGTGGACAATGACCGTG
>JBOFUS010000703.1:0-1228 GCA_051652685.1 Beijerinckiaceae bacterium | reverse complement strand
CGGCCGAACTGGAAGACCAGAGCGGACGATGTCTGCGGCACGATGAAGGCGGCGTTCAGCACCACCAGGGCGATGACGGCGAGCGCGATGCCGCCGAAGAAGCGAAGTCCCTTGCTCATCGGGTGATCCCCTGCTGGTTGCCTGCGCCCGGTGCCGCTTGCGGCCGGCGCTGGAGTTCATTGAGCGGCAGATAGGGCACAGGGCCCTGACCGCCGGGATTGTCCATGATGATCTTGTCCATGCCGGAGAAGACCCGCTCCATGGTCTCGAGGAAGATGCGCTCGCGCGTCACATCCGGCGCACGGCGGTATTCGTCATAGACCTGCTTGAAGCGGGACGCCGCACCCTGCGCTTCCGCCACGGTGCGCTCACGATAGGCCTGCGCCTCCTGAACGGTGCGCTCGGCAGCGCCACGCGCTTCGGGCACCACGCGGCTGGCGTAGGTCTCGGCCTCGTTGCGTAAACGCGCTTGATCCTGCACGGCAGCCTGCACCTCGCGGAATGAGGCGAGCACGTCCTGCGGGGGCGCAATGCGGGTGACGTTGACGCGGTCGATCACCACGCCGGCGCGGTAGCTGTCGAGCACGCTCTGCATGGAGCGCTGCACCTCGTCCTGAATCTCGGACTGGGCGTTGGCGGCAGACGCCGCCGCCTGGGCCACGGCCACCTGCGTTGCCGCAGTCGCGGCCGCCTGACCCGACGGCGTTGCGGCCTGCACCGCTGCCACCTGGCTGGGCAATACGTTCTGGAGCAGGCGACGCCCGATCACCTCGCGCATGGCGCTTTCCGCCACGGCCTTGATGGTGCCTTCGGGGTTCTGGATGGCGAAGACGAAATCCTCGGGCTTCAGCGGCGAAATGCGCCACTGAACGGAAAAGGCGATGTCGACGATGTTCTCGTCCGATGTCAGCATCAGGCTGTCGGTTGTCGGGCCAGCTCCGCCCTGACGGCGCGGATCGGACACCACGGGGCCGACCTCGATGTTCTTCACGTCCGTGACCGGCACCTTGATGATGTTGCCGATGGGATAGGGCCAGTTGTAGTTCAGGCCCTCGTTCGCCTTGCTGACGAATTTGCCGAACAGCATCTGCAGCGCGACCTCGTTGGTGCGCACGGTGTAAATGCCCGTGGCGAGCCAGCCAAGCACAGCGAGCAGCGCCAGTGCGCCGATGCCCTTGCCGCCGATGCCGCCGGTAAACCCGCCCGGGCCGCCGGGGGGCAGCACGTT
>JBOFUS010000702.1:0-2999 GCA_051652685.1 Beijerinckiaceae bacterium | reverse complement strand
GTCTCCAGGAAGTCGAAGTCGCAGCCGTCGTGCGCCTGCTTGATGTGCTGGCTGAACATCCAGCCATAACCGCGCTCGTATCGACGTTCGGGCTCGGGCAGTGCAGCGCGACGGACAGCGAGTTCGGCGTCAGACACCTGCATGTTCAGCGTGCGGGAAGGAACGTCGAGCGCGATGATATCGCCGGTCTTGACCAAGGCGAGCGGCCCGCCAATGTGGGATTCAGGCGAGACGTGGAGGATGCAGGCCCCGTAGCTTGTGCCACTCATGCGGGCGTCGGAGATGCGGATCATGTCGCGCACGCCCTGCTTCAGCAGCTTTTTCGGAATGGGCAGCATGCCCCACTCCGGCATGCCAGGCCCACCCAGCGGTCCGGCGTTGCGCAGAACCAGTACGGTGTCGGCCGTCACGTCGAGATCGTCCCGGTCGATGTTCGCCTTCAGCGTCGGATAGTCATCGAACACGAGCGCCGGGCCAGAGTGCTTCAGGAGTCTTGGCTCACAGGCCGATGGCTTGATCACGCAGCCGTCCGGCGCGATGTTGCCGCGCAGCACCGCCAGCGCCCCCTCGTTGTAGATCGCCTTGTCGAGAGGACGGATGACGTCGTCATTGTAGACGGCTGCCCCCTCCAGCGACTTCCGCCACGGCTCGCCCATGACGTTGATCTGGTCGAGATCAAGGTGGTCCGAAAGCCGCGTCATGAGCCCCAGAAGTCCGCCGGCGTAGTAGAAATCCTCCATCAGGTACTTGTCGCCCGACGGCCGGATGTTGGCGATGACTGGAATCTTGCGGCTGGCCGCGTCGAAATCATCGAGCCCGATGGCGTGGCCGGCGCGGCGCGCCATCGCGACCATATGGATCACGGCGTTGGTCGAACAGCCCATGGCCATCGCCACCTTGATGGCGTTCTGGAAAGCGGCTGCCGTCATGATCTTTTCAGGTGTCAGGTCCTCGAAAACCATATCGACGACGCGGCGGCCGGCATCTGCGCACATGCGGACATGGCCAGAATCGACAGCCGGCAGCGACGATGTTCCGGGCATGCACATGCCCAGCACATCGGCCAGCGCCGTCATGGTGGAGGCCGTGCCCATGGTCATGCAGACGCCGGGCGAGCGGGCGATGCCGATCTCCATCTCGCCCCAGGCCTTGTCCGAGATATTGCCGGCACGCCGCTCGTCCCAGTATTTGAAGGCATCCGAGCCGGAGCCCAGGATCTTGCCCTGCCAGTTGCCGCGCAGCATCGGCCCGGCAGGAATGAAGATCGCCGGCAGGCCCGCGCTCGTCGCGCCGAGAATCAGGCCTGGAGTTGTCTTGTCGCAGCCGCCCATCAGGATCACGCCATCGACGGGATGCTGGCGGATGAGCTCCTCCGTCTCCATGGCGAGGAAGTTGCGGTAAAGCATGGTCGTGGGCTTGACCTTGCCCTCCGAGAGCGAAAGCGCCGGCAACTCCACCGGGAAGCCACCCGCCTGAAACACGCCGCGTTTCACATCCTCCACCCGTGTCTTGAAGTGCTGGTGGCAGGTCTGAAGGTCCGACCATGTGTTGATGATCGCGATCACCGGCTTGCCGATATAGTCAGCGTTGGAATAGCCGAGCTGGTTCATGCGCGAGCGATGGCCGAAGGAGCGGAAGTCATCCGGCGCGAACCAGCGGGCTGAACGAAGCTGATCGGGTGTTTTGCGGGCCATTGTTTTCCTCATTCCATGCCCAAAGCAATCAGCCTCAAGATCATGATTTTCATGACTTATCCTGAACCGTTTACCCCAGCGCTGTTGTCGCGGCGACTTGCCCGCCACACTTCCCTGAACCTGAATTTCTAGGCCCGACAGATAACCTCGACAAGCGCCGGACAACCGAAAGTCACGCAAAGCCGGCGAAAAACCGCGCAGCGGGCCGCGCGGTCTTGCCGTTGCGGTCTTGACGTTTCTTGCAACAGACCTTTGGTCTAGCCGGTCGTTGAAAAACGATTCCGACTCCGTCAATGCGAGCGCAGCGAAGCAATCCAGAGCGACATTTCTCGCAAAATCAGACATTTCTGCCTCGTTCTGCGCCGTTCTCTGGATTGCTTCGTCGCTATCGCTCCTCGCAATGACGTTGCTGGAGCTTTTTCAACTGCCTGATAGAGATCGCTTGCGGATCGCGTGTTTTGAGCGTTCGATCCGAGGCAATCACTCCGATGGACGCCCATCGTGCCATCGCTCAAGGCCACAAGGAGATGCCCCCCAATGGAAATGATCGGCAGCTACGACATCCCCGCACCGCGCGATGCGGTCTGGGCAGCGCTGAATAACCCGGAAGTGCTGAAAAGCTGCATTCCGGGCTGCACGTCGCTGGAGAGGCTGTCCGACACAGAGCTTGAGGCCAAGGCCACCCTGAAGATCGGCCCGGTGAAGGCGACCTTCGGAGGAAAGGTGCATCTTTCCGATATTGATCCGCCAAACGGCTACACCATCTCCGGAGAAGGCTCCGGTGGCGTTGCGGGCTTCGCGAAGGGCGGCGCGGTCGTGCGGCTGGAAGAGATCGATACGGGCACCCGCCTCACCTATGAAGCGAAGGCGGAGATTGGCGGCAAGCTGGCCCAGCTTGGTTCGCGCCTGATTGACGGTGTCTCGAAGAAGATGGCGGATGATTTCTTCCGCGACTTCTCGGCGCAGTTCACGGCCGGCGAACCAGAGCCTGAAGCCGATGAAACCGCGCCGAAGAAGTCGCTCATGGGGCGGCTGTTCGGCAGCTGACACGCCTCAGTGCGACATGAGCGTCGGCGCGTCCAGCTTCGCCAGCATGTCGCGGGTCGTGCCGCCGAAAATCCATTCCGAGAACCGTGAATGGCCGTAGCCTCCCATCACGATCAGTTCCGCGTCGAGATAGCGCGCCTGATCGGCGATGACAGCGCCGGCGGTGCGCCCACCTCCGGGAACCTGGTTCACCTTGGCCCTCACGTCGTGGCGGGCCAGATGACGGGCGATATCGGCACCGGGGTCTTCCTCGCCGCC
>JBOFUS010000701.1:0-8160 GCA_051652685.1 Beijerinckiaceae bacterium | reverse complement strand
GTGCCGCCTGACGCCTCGATGATCGGGCCGATCTCGGCGAAGATGCCATTCAGGTAGGTCGAGACCTCACGCGCGGTCCGACCGTCGGAAAACACCGTGTAGTCCGCGAGATCCATGAACATCACCGTGACTTCGCGGTCGGTCGGCGCACTCGCTGTCTCGTCCATCGCCATCAGCTGGCGGACGAGCACGCGCGGAACATAGGTCTGGAAGCGCTTGAGCACCGTGGCTGCGCGGGCGAGCGCATGGCTGGTGTCGCGCACCTCGGTCACGCGGCTCGCCTCCAGTGCCGGGCGCTTGACCTCGTCGAAGTCAAGCCGCTCCAGCGCGCGTGCCTGCTCGGCGATAGCGCCCGCAGGACGGACCGCACGCCGGCCAAGCAGGAAGGCGAGCGAAACGGAGAGGAGCAGAAGGAGCCCCGAGCCATAGTAGAGCGTCTGGACCGTCCAGCGCTCGCGCAAGGTGGCGAGGCTGCTGCGGTGGAACCCGATCAGCCACGGTTCGCCGCCATAGCCGAGCAGGCTGCGATAGAAGTACTGCTGCGCGCGGTAGCCTTCGCCAACCCAGGTCCAGTGCGTCAGCGAACGGCCGGGCACCATTTGCGCCGTGGGGCGCGGATCTTTCCACATGGCCGCCAGCGCCGGATCGCCCACCTCATCAAGGCGCGGCAGGCGATCACCCATCAGCGTCGCCTGCGTAATCATCGGATGCACGATGACGCGATCCCGGCCGACCAGCACAAAAGGCGTGACGCCATCATCTGCTGTCCGGATGTAGCGCGAGACCGCATCCCACGAGAGGCCCGTGACGATCACTCCGATCAAACGGCCATTGCGTACGACGGGTTGGCTGTGCGGGATCAACCCCTCACTCATGATGCGACTGATGACCGGTTCGTTCCAGTGCGGCGCGCGCTCTTTCTCTGCCCGCGCCCAGATGTCCTCCGCAAAATGAAGACTGTCTCGCGCGATAAGTTCTTCGCCGAGGCCGCCTTTTGTCCAGCGCCGGAAGGGTCCTGCAGCCTCCAGCCAGCCAACGCCGACCAACGATGTCTGGCCGAGCGCCGCGCCCTGCATGAAGCGGGAGAACGCCGGCCTGTCGTCGGGATCTACACGGCCGTCGGCGATGAGCTCGCCGACCATGGCCATCTGTGCCGCCGTGCCGTCGAGCATCGAGCGGAGCTGTTGCTCGAGCCCATCAAGCAGCGCATCGCGGTTGGCCGTCAGTAGCCGGCCGGTGTTGTCACGCACGCCAAGATAGCCGATGACAGCAACAGGCAACAACGCAAGCGCCATAATCAACCCGACGACAAGGGGAAGCACGCGGACGGCGGAGAAGGTGCGCCGGAGCTCGGTTTTCGTGTTCATGGCAAGCGGCGACAAGGCTGGAGCCAGCATGGTCCAGAGTTCGGACAGATGGAGGAATGGCATCGTCCCGTCAATGCGCGGGAATATGGCGGGAATAGGCGCAAGGCGCTGTTGCGCTGCATCACAAAGTCGTCAGAGCCCGTAGCTATCGAATCAAGAGCTTGCTTCGGGGCGCAGTTCGCGGCCTTCTTGAGGCAGGATCGACGAAGGAGGTCGAGGGCGAACCATGATTCTGAGGCCATGATTCATTTGCTGGACGATGTCGAGCCGGTGCTTGCGGCGCGTTACGCCGCCCGGATCACGCGTGCCGCGCATGAGCCAGGGGCCTTGTTGCTCGACTTCGACGATCAGTCGACCGATGTCTTCTTCATCGAGACAGGTAGCGTGCGTGTCATGGTGCGCAATGCTGGCGGGCGCGAGGTGATTCTCGGCGATCTTGCGGCCGGCGAAATGTTCGGCGAAATGTCGGCCATTGATGCTTCACCGCGCTCAGCCAACATCACTGCACTGCATCGCTCGACCGTCGCGCGCATGTCGGGCGAGGTTTTCCGCGAGATGGTGACGCATGTACCGGCCGTGGCGCTGAAAGTGATGCGCGTGCTGACAGCACGGGTGCGGCTCGGCAACGAGAAGCTGCTGGAGCTTGCCACATTGCCGCTGGCATCACGCCTGCATGCCGAGTTGTTGCGGACGGCGCGGCCACGGCTGGGCACGGGCGAGTTGATCATCTCGCCGCCGCCGGCGCAGCATGTGCTCGCCGCAAGGGTTGGTGGCCGGCGCGAGGCCGTCTCACGCGAGATGGCGGCGATGATCCGCGCCGGACAGTTGCTCCGGACGCCCGCCGCACTCGTCATCCGGTCGCCCGAAAAGCTCAGGGCTGATCTTGACCGGCTGATGAGGGACTGAAGCGATGGCATCCGCGCATCCCCTGTTGGAGATCGAGAACCTCCGCATCGGCTTTGAGGGCCACGAGCACCTGAACGAAGTGGTCAAGGGCGTTTCTTTTCGTGTGCCGGCCGGCAAGACCGTGGCGCTGGTTGGCGAGTCCGGTTCTGGCAAGTCCGTCATCTCGCAGGCGATCATGGGCATCCTCCCGCGCAAGGGGCGGATCATGGGCGGCGCGATTCGCTTCCGCGACCCGAAGCAACCCGACAAGGTTATCGATATTGCAGCGGAGGATCGCGACGGTCCTGTCATGTTGTCGCTGCGCGGCGGGCGGATCGGCATGATCTTCCAGGAGCCGATGTCGTCGCTCTCTCCGGTCCACCGCGTGGGTGACCAGATCGCCGAGGCGCTATGCTTGCACCGCGACGTCAAGTCCGGCGAAGACCGCGCCGTTGTGGTAGACATGCTGCGCCTTGTCGGTTTTCGCGATCCGGACAAGGCCTATGATCTGTATTCCTTCCAGCTGTCGGGCGGATTGCGCCAGCGCGCGATGCTCGCCATGGCGCTCGTCTGCCGCCCGGCCCTGCTGATCGCCGACGAGCCGACCACGGCGCTTGACGTGACCGTGCAGGCGCAGGTGCTCAAGATCATGCGCAATTTGCAGGCCGAGATCGGCATGGCGATGCTGCTCATCACCCATGATCTCGGCGTGGTCGCCAATGTCGCCGACGAGGTGGTGGTGATCTACCACGGCGAGATCATGGAGATGGGTTCGCGCGAGGACATTTTCCGCCGCCCGGAACATCCCTACCTGAAGGCGCTGCTGAAGGCTCTGCCGCATACTGATATGAAACCGGGCGAGCGCCTGACACCGCTGCGCGAGGTGGAAAAGGCGAAGTCCGCGCCGGCGGCGGTGCCTCTGCGCCAGACCAACCCTCTGGTCAGCGTGCGCCATCTGTCCAAGACCTATGGCGGTGCGCGCTCGTGGTTTGGCGGAGAAAAATCTGCCGGAGTGCGCGCGGTGCATGACATGTCGTTCGATATCCGGCGCGGCGAGTGCCTCGGCCTCGTCGGTGAGAGTGGCAGCGGCAAGACCAGCGTCAGCAAGGTGCTGCTGCGCGCCATCTCGGCGGATGCCGGCGAGGTGATCTTCGACGACGGGAAAACGAGTTTCAATGTGCTGAAGCTGCCCCACGGCAAGCTCAACGCCTTTCGCCGCAGCGTGCAGATGATCTTCCAGGACCCGGTGAGTTCCCTGTCACCGCGCCTCACCGTACGCGATATCCTGCGCGAGCCGCTCGACATCCACCAGGTCGGCACCGACGCCGAGCGCGACGCGCGCGTGGCCGGGCTGATGCAGGACGTCGGGCTCGATCCGCGCTTTCTCAACCGCTATCCGCACAGCTTCTCCGGCGGCCAGCGCCAGCGCATCGGCATCGCCCGCGCGCTGGCTCTTTCGCCCGATCTCGTGGTCTGCGACGAGCCGGTCTCGGCGCTTGACGTGTCGGTGCAGGCGCAGGTGCTGAACCTGCTGAAGGACCTCCAGCGCGAACGCGGCCTGACGTATCTCTTTATCTCGCACAACCTTGCTGTCGTGAAATACATGGCCGACCGCATCGCCGTGATGGCGAATGGACGCATCGTCGAGATCGCACCGACCGAGATTCTGATGAAGGCTCCTCGTCATCCCTACACGCAGTTGTTGCTCTCGGCCGTGCCGCAGGCGGATCTTGATCGACCGCTTGATCTCGACAGTCTGCCGCTGCACCGGGCATCCGATATGAGCCATTGGCCTTCGGCCTTTCAGGACGGCGGCGATCCTGCCAGTCTGGCTCTCGTGACCGTGGGCGAAGGCCATCTGATCCTTGCCCGTCCCCAAGCGCCTGCCATGGAACTTGCAGCATGAAGTGCCTCGCCAGCCTCGTCATCGGGATGTTCCTTGCGGTCGCGGCGCAAGCCGCCGAGATCGGCCGCGAGCCGCCACTGATTGCAGAACTTGTGGCGAAAGGTCAGCTGCCGCCGATGGCGGAGCGCCTGCCACGTCTGCCGTACCGTACAACGCTTGCCGAAATCGGCCGCGAGCCCGGCCGCCACGGCGGTGAAATCCGCCTGCTGATGGCGGACCAGCGCGACCTGCGCATGATGAGCGTCTATGGCTATGCGCGCCTCGTCGGCTTCGATGCTGACGGCAAGCTCCAGCCCGACATTCTCGAAGCTGTGGAAACCGAGGAAGGGCGCAGCTTCACGCTGACCTTGCGCGAAGGCCATCGCTGGTCGGATGGCACGCCGTTTACCACGGAAGATTTCCGCTACTGGTGGGAAGACGTTGCAACAAACAAGCGCTTCTACCCCGGCGGTCCGCCGCAGGGGATCGCGACCGAGGGCGAGGTGCCGACCGTCACGGTGATTGACGGGCACCGCATCCGCTACAGCTGGAAGCAGCCGAACCCCGGCTTCCTGCCCGCGCTTGCCGCCGCGCAGCCGCTCTACATCATGATGCCCGCCGCATACATGAAGCGCTTCCATGCAAAGTATGCGGATGCCAAGGAACTCGACGCCGCCGTCAAGGCGCATCGTGTGCGGGACTGGACGGCGCTGCACGAGCAGAAATCCCGCGCCTACCGGCAGGAGAATCCGGAGCTCCCGGTGCTCGACCCATGGCGCAACCGCACGCCGCTGCCGGCGGAGCGCTTCGTCTTCGAGCGGAATCCATTCTTTCACCGCGTGGACGAGCGCGGCCAGCAATTGCCCTATCTTGACCGCATCATCATCAACACTGCCACGGGTTCGCTGGTGCCCGCCAAGGTCGGTGCCGGCGACGCGGATCTGCAGGCACGCTACCTGCGCTTCGACAACTACACGTTTCTCAAGCGCGCCGAGGAGCGCAACGGCTACCGCGTCAGGCTCTGGCCGCAGGGCGAGGGCGCGATCCTGGGATTGCATCCCAATCTCAACACCAACGATCCGGTCTGGCGTGGCCTGATGCGCGATGTGCGCTTCCGGCGGGCGATTTCGCACGCCATCAACCGCAAGGACATCAACAACATCATCTTCTTCGGGCTGGCGAAGCCGGGGCAGAATGGCGTCTTGCCGGGCAGTCCGCTCTTTGATGCACGCCGTGCGCACGCCTACGCCAGCCACGACATCGCGACGGCCAACCGCCTGCTGGACGAGGCGGGCCTTGGCATGCGGGACAGCGACGGTGTCCGGCTGTTGCCCGATGGGCGGCGCGCCGAGATCACCGTCGAAAGCGCCGGCGACAGCGCCGAGGATGCGGATGCGCTTGAATTGCTGGTCGATGATTTTCGCAACATCGGCCTGAAGCTCACATCACGCGCCAGCCAGCGCGATCTCTTCCGCCGCCGCGTGTTGCTCGGCGAGACGCTGATGTCCTTCTGGAAGGGCTGGGACAACGGCATGCCCAGCCCGGATATGGACCCAACGGCGCTGGCCCCCACGTCCAGCTCGCAATACGCCTGGCCGAAGTTTGGCCGCTTCGTCGAGAGCAACGGCAAGCAAGGCGAGGCCATCGACATGCCGGAGGTGAACGAACTCGCTGATCTGCACATGCGCTGGCGGCGCTCGGTGACCACCGAGGAGCGTGCAACCATCTGGCGGCGCATGCTCGACATCCATGCCGAGCAGCTTTTCATCATCGGCATCGTCAACGGCGCGCTGCAGCCGGTCGTGGTGGCGAATGAACTGCGCAACGTGCCCGACAAGGGCTGGTTCGCCTTCGAGCCGGGCGCATTCTTCGGCATCCACCGCATGGATGCCTTCTGGCGGTCTGACGCGCCGGGTGGGAACTGACGCATGCTCGCCTTCCTGTTCCGCCGCATCCTCATCATGATCCCGACGCTGCTGGTCACCAGCGCGTTGATCTTCGCGATCATGGAACTGCCGCCCGGCGATTTCTTCGAGTCGCAGATCGCGGAGCTGGAGGCGCAGGGCGAACGTGCCGATACCAGCCGCATCGAGTTCCTGAAGAAGGAGTTCCACCTCGACAAGACACCGGTCGAGCGGTACTTTATCTGGATAACGGAGTTTGTGCAGGGCGATTTCGGCTATTCCTTCGAGCACCAGTTGCCTGTGCGCGAGGTGATCGGCGACCGGATGCTGCTGACCGTGCTGCTGTCCTTCCTGACCATCATCTTCACCTGGGCGGTGGCTTTCCCCATTGGCATCTATTCTGCGACGCACCAGTACAGCTGGGGCGACTATGGCCTGACGTTCCTGGGATTGCTCGGCCTCGCCGTGCCGCATTTCCTGATGGCGCTTATCGTCATGTATTGCGCGAATCTGTGGTTCGGCCTCTCCATCGGCGGGCTGATGGAGCCGCAGTATCTTGGCCAGCCGATGAGCTGGAGCAAGTTCGTCTCCATCCTTCAGCACATCTGGCTGCCGGTCGTGGTCATCGGCGTCACCGGCACCGGCGGCATGATCCGTGCGGTGCGCGCAAACCTGCTGGATGAGCTGGAGAAACAATACTACGTCACGGCGCGCGCCAAGGGACTTCCGCCGCGCAAGGCGTTGCTGAAGTATCCGTTCCGCCTGTCACTGAACTTTTTCATCTCCGACATCGGCAGTGTGTTACCCGCCGTCATCTCGGGGGCGGAAGTCGTCGCCATCGTGCTGTCACTGCCCACCACCGGTCCGCTGCTGATCCGCGCCCTGCAGGCGCAGGACATGTATCTTGCGGGCTCGTTCCTGATGATGCTGGCGATCCTCACCGCCATCGGCGTGCTGATTTCAGACATCGCGCTGGCGCTGCTGGATCCACGCGTCAGGCTGGAAGGCGGGAGCACGAAATGAGCACCTCTTCGCCCAATCTTGCTCCCCTCCAGCACTTCGTTTCGCAAAAGCCCTTCGATCCGCAATCCGCCGCCAAGCTGACGCCGGAGCAGGAGAAGATCTATCTCGCCTCGCAATGGCGGCTGATGCGGATCAAGTTCCTGAAGCACAGGCTTGCCGTCGTCTCGGCGGCGCTGCTCGCGATCTTCTATCTCATTGCCGCCTTCGCCGAGCCCATCGCCACCTACAACCCGCAGACGCGCGACACGGAATTCGTGCGTGCCCCGCCCCAGACATTGCGCCTGTTCCATGAGGGCAGCTTCATCGGCCCGCATGTGCTGGGCTTTGCCTACAATCTCAATATGGAGAACCTGCAGCGCGAGTATACGCCCGATCCGGGAAAGGTTCAGCCGATCCGCTTCCTCTGCAAGGGCGAGACGTATCATTTTTGGGGCCTGATCGAGGGCGACCGGCGGCTGATGTGTCCGGCGGAAGGCGGCACGCTTTTCCTGTTCGGCACGGACCGGTTGGGCCGCGACATGTTCTCCCGCGTCATCCACGGTGCGCGCATCTCGCTCACGATCGGGCTCATCAGTATCACCATCAGTTTCGTGCTCGGCATCGTCATCGGCGGGCTCGCCGGCTACTATGGCGGGCGCTTCGATCTCATCGTTCAGCGGCTGATCGAGATCATCCAGTCGCTGCCCCATATCCCGATCTGGATGGCGCTCGCCGCCGTGATGCCCGCGACATGGAGTCCGCTGCTCGTCTACTTCGGCATCACCATCATCCTCGGCCTGATGGACTGGACGGGCCTCGCCCGCGCCGTACGCTCCAAGCTGCTGTCGCTGCGTGAGGAGGACTACGTGACGGCGGCGCAATTGATGGGGGCCGGCACAGGCCGCATCGTGTTCCGCCATCTTGTGCCGGGCTTCATGAGCCACCTCATCGCCAAGGCCACCGTCACGATCCCCGGCATGATCCTCGGTGAAACGGCGCTGTCCTTTCTCGGGCTGGGCCTGCGCGCGCCCATCGTGTCATGGGGCGTGATGCTGAACGAGGCACAGAACATCAACGTGGTCGCGATCTACCCCTGGCTGCTCCTGCCGGTGGTCCC
>JBOFUS010000700.1:0-3290 GCA_051652685.1 Beijerinckiaceae bacterium | reverse complement strand
CACGGCAATTCCATCGGCGGCCTGATTGTCGATGGTGGCAAGTTCGACTGGCTGAAGTCGGGCCGCTATCCTTCGCTCTCGCAGCCCCGTCCGGAATACGCCGGCATGGTGCTGGGCGAGACCTTCGGCACCTTCGCCTTCGCCATCGCCTGCCGGGTGCTGGGCCTGCGCGATCTCGGGCCGGCGCTGTCGCCGTTCAACGCATTCATGATCCTGCAAGGCATCGAGACGCTGCCGCTGCGCATGCAGCGCCATTCGGACAACGCACTCGCCGTTGCGACACATCTAGCAGCACATGACGCCATTGAATGGGTCAGCTACCCTGGCCTGCCAACCGATCGCTACCACAACCTCGCCAAGGCCTACACGCCCAAAGGCGCAGGTGCGGTGTTCACCATCGGCCTCAAGGGCGGCTATGAGGCCGGCGTGCGACTGGTGACGAACCTCAAGCTCTTCAGCCATCTCGCCAACATCGGCGACACGCGCAGCCTCGTCATCCATCCGGCATCCACGACCCACCGCCAGTTGACCGACGAGCAAAAGCGCATCGCTGGTGCCGGCCCGGAGGTGGTGCGCCTGTCCATCGGCATCGAGGACAAAGCTGATATCATCGCCGATCTTGATCAGGCATTGGCGGCGGCTTGAGAAGATCGCAAGCGTGGCTCGTCCTTCGAGGCACGCCTGACGCTGCCAAGGTAAAAACTCCCCAGTGAAGCCCCCAGCCTTCCCCACCCTTTGCGTCCATGCCGGCGCTGCGCCCGATCCTGCGACCGGCGCGCGGGTGCAGCCGATCTATCACACCAACGGCTTCGTCTTCGACGATCTGGACCACGGCAATGATCTCTTTGCCCTCGACCGGGTCGGCTACGCCTACAGCCGCAGCGGCAACCCCACCGTGGCGGCTTTCGAGCGGCGGATCGCTGCACTTGAGGGCGGAACAAGCGCCATCGCCTGCGCGTCCGGCCAATCCGCACTTCTGATGCTGATGACGGCGCTGTGCCGCACCGGCGATGCCGTGGCGGCGGCACGGCAGTGCTTCGGCGGGACCATCGGCCTGCTCAAACGCTTCGAGAGCCAGTTCGGCATCGCCGTACAATGGTTCGATGCACATGATCCGGATGCCCTGGAGCGTGTAATCACTCCCGCCACCCGCGCCATCCTCGTCGAATCCCTGGTCAACCCGACGGGCGACCCGGTCGATCTGCCGACGCTTGCCACCATCGCCGATAGCCATCGGCTACCGCTGGTGGTGGATGCCACCTGTGCGACGCCGGCCCTGCAAAAGCCCTTTGATCTCGGCGCAGCGATCGTCTGGCATTCGGCCTCGAAATTCTTCGCCGGCCACGGCCAGGCGATTGGCGGCGTGATCGTGGATAGCGGGCGCAGTGACTGGATCGACGGACGCTATCCGCTCATCGTCAGACCTTTTTCCGACTATGACGATATCGACGTGATGCAAAAGTATCCTGGCTGGCCCTTCGCCGCCGCCTGCCGCTTGGTCGGCATGCGCGAACTGGGGCCAAGCCTGTCGCCGACCAATGCCTTCATGCTGTTGACGGGCGTCGAGACACTGGCGCTGCGCATGGAGCGCCATTGCGAAAACGCACTGGCGCTGCACCGATTTCTTGTGGATCACGCGGCCGTTGCGGCCTCAAGCCATCCAGGGTTGCCGGGGCATCCGCGCCACAATCTTGGCAAGGCGCTCTTCCCGGCGGGCATTGGCTCCGTCCAGACCGTGACGCTGAAAGGCGGCCGCGCTGCTGCGCGCCATGTGACACAGCGTCTGAAGCTGTTCTCCCAGCTCGTTAACGTCGGCGAAGCGCGCTCGCTCGTGGCGCATCCGACCACGACAACACACCGCAACGTGGGCGATGCAACGCGCGCGCTGATGGGCATCGAAGAAGGCACGCTGCGCATTTCGACAGGACTGGAAGACATCGCCGATCTGATCGCCGACTTTGAGCAAGCGCTGGCGGGCTGCCCGGTCTGACACAGAAGCAAACTGTGTCGACGTCTCCCGAAATACTCACCCTGAGCCTGTCGAAGGGTCGAAGACTTCGCAAACACCGGTGCTGCGGCCGCAACCCTTCGACAAGCTCAGGGTAAGGCCGATGGGAGCGTTTCAGCGCAGAGATCTGGTCGCGTCCTGCGTCGCCTTTACGAAGGCGGCGTCTTCAGGGTTGGCCCGCCGCCAGCGGTCCAGCAGCTCACGGCTGAGCAGGATGTCCGCTTCGAGATCATCTTTCAGCGGATCGACCCCCACCGCAGCCGGATGCGCGGGATCACGGAAGCCGGCCAGCAGGCCCTCCCCGACCAGCGGCGCGTAGTGCGAGACCTCGATAAAGCGCGGCAGGTCGCCCGGCACGATCCGCAATGGTTCCAGCGCCGCTGAAAACAGGCCGGAAGCATCCCGGTAGCGCAGGCAATCGGGCTGTTCGGCCGCCATAAGCCGCATCAGCCGCGCCACATCCCGGCGCAGCTGTTCGCGCCGCGCCTGCTGACTGGCGTTGACCGCCGCCTCATGCAGCATCGCGTGCTCAGGCGACAGCAGCACATCAACCTTCAGCCCCGCTGCGCAGTTTATGCGCAGCATGCCCGCGAGCCTGCGCAGGCGCGCGGCGATGACCGGCTCGTCAGGCGGCGCGTACCAGCCCTGCTCGAACAGGCTGCGCATGGTCACCGCGAAGGTGCGGCCCCTGTCAGCGATGCGGAAGCGGTAGGTGCCGTGCATCAGCCCGTTCCTGTCCGCCTCGCCAAGCGAGTCATTCCTGCGCCAGTTGTCCAGCATATCCTCCATCACCACGCCGACCTTGGTCGAGAGCAGGAAGGTCTGGAGGTTCTGGAGTGGTATGGGCACGGGGCCATATCCCGCGTCCATGCGCCGGTTGCGAACCTCGATTGCCTTTGCAGCCGCGGTTGCGGGCGCAAGATCGGGCTGGAAGAACATGTAGTGATCGACGCCGATGATCAGGCGGCGGACATGGGCGCTGGCGCGGCGCACCTGGGCGGACAGGCCCTCCAGCTCGGTGAGTCCGGCCCCGAGCATCGCAAGGTTGAAGGCCCTCTCGCCAGAAAAATGCGGGCTTGCCGGGTCAATCCCATAGGCGGAGCGGGACGAGCCGATGATGACCGTCTCGGGCCGAAGCTTGTGGAAGAGATGATCCTTCACCAGCTGTTCGTCGCCCAGCATCCGCGATTGTGGCTTGATGACGGAGGCCGGCAGCGCCCGCGTACCGAAGGCAAGAAAGGGATCGAAGGCAAACACAACCGCGATCCAGATCAAGGTGGCC
>JBOFUS010000699.1:0-1622 GCA_051652685.1 Beijerinckiaceae bacterium | reverse complement strand
CCGAAGAGCAGGCCCTTGCGCGCGGCGATCTCGCCCAGCGGCTCCGGCGACTGCGCGGTGGACCTGTGAACGCCGGTGAGGAGGGCGGCGGCGCTGAGCCCGGCAACCGAGAAATCGCGGCGGTTGATCATTTGGTTTCGTCGTGGGAGGAAGTTTATCGCCTAAGCATTTATGAAGTCTCTTTGGACCTCAACCAGAGCCGGTCGCTCTTGGTGCCGCTCGCCTTGGGCGGTTCGTGGCTTGGGCTGGCGGCCGAGTCGTGGGCATTCCCGACAATCATCGATGACTACGTCACATGAAGGGCAGGGGCCGTGGTTCCACGATACGGCTTCACGATGATTTCCACGTCCTGCCCTAGGGCGACGAGGAAGCGGAGCAGCCTTTCCACCGAGAACTGCCGGAAGTCGCCATGCAGCATCTTCGACACGTCAGGCTGTTTGACGCCGAAGAGCTGCGCGGCCTCAACCTGTTTCATGCCGCGCTCGCGCATCAGGCCGTCGATCTTGAAGACAAGTTTCGCCTTCACAAGGTGCTCATCGGCGTTTGGCAGTCCGATATCGGCGAACAGGTTTTCGCTTCCCTTCTCGTGCTCAATTCTGGCTGTCATCGTTCATCTCCTCGTGCAGTCGTTGCGCGTCGCGCAAGCGTTGATCGATGAGGCGGAGGTCTGCCTGTGGCGTGGCGATACCCTTCTTCGATTTCTTCTGGAAGGCATGCAGCACATACACCACGGACGCGAAACGCACGGTGTAGACCGCGCGAAACGCCTCACCGTCATGATCCTCGACAATCTCGACGACGGAGCCACCACCATAGCCCTTGAGCGTCTTCACCTTGCGGTGACGGCCGCCACGCTGTGCAACGAAGAGTGCGTAGCCCATCTCGGACTTCACCTCGTCTGGAAAGGCCCGGAACTCGCGTTGGGTGGAAGCGACCCAAATGACAGGCTTGGTCTGTGCGTTGTCGATCACGTCGGACAGCACCCATATGGTGATTTTACTATACTGCCAAGCGCTTTCTGACGGCACACTTCCGCACTGGACTTCTGCCCGACACAACAGAGCTACGTCGGCTTCGCTCCCTTCTCCATGAGAGACCCCCTCACTCCACCTTGATCCCCGTCGCCTGTACCAGTTCAGTCAACACCGCCCGGTCGCGCCCCATGAAGGCGGCTGTCTCCGTCGCGCTCCAGGTCGGTGCCTCAATCACCAGATCGCGGTAGCGCGAAAGCAGAGCCGGCGCGCTTAACGCCCGGTTGATGCCATCGTTCAGCCGGCCGACGAGCTCTGCCGACGTGCGCTTCGGCGCAACGATGGAGGCCCAGCCCACATAGGTCACGTCCACGCCCTGCTCCTTCAGCGTCGGCAGGTCTGGCACCTGCGGCTGGCGGCCGGCGGATGTGACGCCGAGCGCCTTCACCTTGCCGGCCTGGATATTGCCGAGGCTCGCCGCCAGGCTGTCGACAAAGGCATGCACCTGGCCGGACATGATGTCGGCGGTGGCGAGTGCCGCGCCGCGATAAGGCACATGCTGGAGCCTGATGCCCGTCGCCCGCATGATCATCTCGAAAACAAGATGGTTGGTGCCGCCCACGCCGGCGGAGGCGAAGTTGAGCTTGCCCG
>JBOFUS010000698.1:0-6136 GCA_051652685.1 Beijerinckiaceae bacterium | reverse complement strand
ACCTCCAGATGACGGACGTCGCCCCTGCGCTCGCCAAGAGCTGGGACGTGTCGGCCGACGGTCGCGTCTACACCTTCAAGCTGCGCGACGGCGTGCGCTGGTCGGATGGCAAGCCCTTCACGTCTGAGGACGTGACGTTTTCCATGAATGAGGTGACGCTGAACAAGGACGCCAACCCGGCGACGCCCGCCCGCTACGTCAACGGCGGCCAGCCCGTGAAGGTGGAGGCAGTGGATGCCACCACCGTGCGCTTCACCTTCCAGCAACCCTATGGCCGCTTTCTGTTCGAGCTGGCGACGCCGCTCGGCCAGCATCCGACACTCTACCAGAAGGCCTATTGCGGACAGTTCCATCCGAACTTCGGCGACAAGACGAAGATCGAGGAGCAGGTGAAGACCCGCAACCTCAAGGACTGGGCGGCCCTGCTGCGCCAGAACTGCGGCGATATCGAAATCCCGGCGCGCTGGGGCAACCCCGACCGCCCGACCATGGACCCCTGGCTGATCGTCGAGCCGTATCGTGGTGGTGCCACCCGCGTGGTCATGCAGCGCAACCCCTATTTCTGGCAGGTCGACACCGCCGGCAATCAGCTCCCCTACATCGACAGCCTGACGCTTCCGATCATCTCCGACGTGGAAGCCATCATGCTTCGGACGATGGCCGGCGATATCGACTTCCAGGCCCGGCACATCTCCAACATCTCCAACAAGCCCGTGCTTTCGGAAAACAAGGCGCGCGGCAACTACGAGCTGTTTGATCTGTCCGTCACCAATGCCAACGGTGGCGGCCTGTGGTTCAACCTGACCCACAAGGACGCGAAGACCCGCGAGCTGTTCCGCAACAAGAACTTCCGCATCGCCTTCAGCCACGCCATCAACCGGGCTGAGATCGCCGAAAGCGTGTTCCTCGGCCAGGCGGAGGCCTACCAGACCGGGCCTTTCGCGGATCACCCGCTGCACAACAAGCAGCTGTCCACGCAGTTCCTGGCGCTGGACAAGGCGAAGTCGAACAAGATGCTCGATGATCTGGGCTTCAACCGCAAGGATGCGCAGGGCATGCGGCTTTGGCCGGATGGAAAGCGCCTGTTCTTCACGGCGGATTTCGCCGTGAACAACCCCGAGCAGGGCGACATCCTCAACCTGATCAAGCGCGATCTCGCGGCGGTCGGCGTCGATATCGGCGTCAATGCCATCGAGCGCTCGCTGTTCTATGACCGCGCCGCCAAGAACGACCACGAGATCCAGATCTCGATCTTCTCCGGTGGTCGCGATCCGGAAGTCGAACTCCGCGCGGTCATCGCCGAGCACAACCTCGACAGCCGCCAGAGCCTCGAATGGCAAAAGTGGTATGAAAGCCGCGGCCGCCAGGGCGAGGAGCCGACAGCGAGCATGAAGAAGCGCATGGAGATCCTTGATCTGTGGCGCGCCACCGCCGACAAGCCGAAGGCAGATGCCATGTTCAAGGAAATCCTGCAGCTGGCGGCCGACGAGTTCGAGGTCATCGGCACCGTCCGCGTGCTTTCCGAGCCCGGCGTTCGCAACAAGCGGCTCAAGAACGTGCCGGAGCCCATGATCCAGGCATGGACCTATCCGACGCCCGGTCCGACGCTGCCGCAGCAATACTTCTACGAGTGACCTTGTAGAGCCCTCTCCCCTCGGGGGAGAGGGTTCGGTGAGGGGGCACGGCGCTGGCTGGATCAAGCGCAGTGCCCCCTCATCCTGTCCTTCTCCCCCGTGGGGAGAAGGGACGCTGATTGCCAGCCGTGATCAGATTCAGACATCTGTACGATTCGTCGCCGCCCCAGCCTCCGGAGGGCCCATGCTCAGCTTCATCGGCCAGCGAATGCTGGCGGCCATTCCCTTCCTGATCATGACCTCGGTCACGGTCTTCGCGCTGATCGAGTTGCCACCCGGCGACTATCTGACCAGCTATGCCGCGCAACTGGCTGAGTCCAACGAGACCATCGACAAGGAAGCGCTGGACAACCTGCGCGAACGCTATGGCCTCGGCCAACCCTTCTGGGTGCAATACTGGAAGTGGATCACCGGCGTGATGGTCGGCGATTTCGGCTTCTCCTTCGAGTGGCAGCAGCCGGTATCGAGCCTGATCGGCGAGCGCATGGCGCTGACCGTGCTGCTGGCGCTCGCCACCTTGATCTTCACCTGGGGTGTGGCCCTGCCGATCGGCATCTATTCCGCTGTGCACAAGAACACGCTCGGCGACTATGTCGCGACGTTCATCGGCTTCATCGGGCTGGCGACGCCGGGCTTCCTGCTGGCTCTCGTCATCATGTATGTGGCCGTTACATACTTTGGCCAGAGCGTCGGCGGGCTGTTCTCGACCGAATACGAGAAAGCGCCGTGGAGCTTCGCCAAGGCGTGGGATCTGTTGCAGCATCTGTGGATGCCGATGCTGATCATCGGGCTTGGCGGCACGGCGAGCCTCATCCGCATCATGCGCGCCAACCTGCTTGATGAGCTCAACAAGCCCTATGTCGTGACGGCTCGTGCCAAGGGGCTTTCCGAGTTCACGCTGCTGCTGCGCTATCCCGTCCGGCTGGCTCTGAACCCCTTCATCTCGACGCTGGGCTGGGTGTTGCCCAATCTTGTTTCGGGCTCCGTCATCGTCGCGGTGGTGCTTAACCTGCCCATCGCCGGGCCGCTGTTGCTTCAGGCGCTTCTGTCGCAGGACATGTTCCTCGCCGGCGCTTTCCTGCTGCTGATGTGCTGCCTCACGGTCCTGGGCACGCTCATCTCCGACATCCTGCTCGCGCTGATCGATCCGCGCATTCGCATGCGCTGAGGACGATACCATGGCCAACATCGCAACCGCTGCCCCGAATATCTCGATCCCCTCGGCCTATGCGCCGGTGGAGACGCTTTCGCCGCGCCAGCTCATGTGGTTGCGCTTCCGCAAGCACAAGCTCGCCTACCTCAGTCTGTGGGTGCTGGGCTTCGTCTATTTCGTGGCGGCTTTCTGCGAGTTTCTCGCACCGGGAAACCCCGAGACAGCCGCTGCCCGCTACGCCTACCATCCTCCGCAGGCCATCGGCCTGTTCCACAAGGGCCCGGACGGCACTTCGAGCTTCGGCCCCTACGTCTCGCCCATGCGCCTGACCCGCGATCCGCAGACGCTCAAACCGACCTTCCGGCCGGACGAGACGCAGAAGATCGAGCTTGGCTTTTTCGTAAAGAGCCAGCCTTACCGCATGTGGGGCGCGTTCGAGATGGATCGCAAGTTCTTCGGCCCGAAGGATGCGAGCCAGCCAATCTTTCTGGCCGGTGCCGACAGGCTTGGCCGGGACATGCTCTCCCGCGTGATCCACGGCACGCGCATCTCGATGTCCATCGGGCTTGTGGGCGTGTCGATCAGCCTGTTCCTCGGCGTCTTGATCGGCGGTATCTCCGGCTATTTTGGCGGCAAAACCGACTGGGTCATCCAGCGCATCATCGAGTTCAAGATGGCGCTGCCGACCATCCCCATCTGGATGGCGCTCGCTGCCGCCCTGCCCAAGGATTGGCCGCAGCTGACGGTGTATTTCATGATCACGTTGATCGTCAGCCTGATCGGCTGGACGGACCTCGCCCGTGTGGTGCGTGGCCGTTTTCTCTCGTTGCGCACCGAAGAGTTCGTCACCGCCGCCCGCATCGATGGCTGCTCGGAGATGCGGATCATCCTCCGCCAGATGCTGCCGTCCTTCATGAGCCACATCATTGCTTCCGTGACGCTGGCGATCCCCATGATGATCCTGGCCGAAACCTCGCTGTCGTTCCTTGGCCTTGGCCTCCAGCCGCCTACCATCAGCTGGGGCGTGCTGCTGAAGGAAGCGCAGAACGTCCGCTCCATCGCGGCGGCACCCTGGCTTTTCATTCCTGGCGGCGCGGTCGTGCTGGTGGTGCTTGCCCTCAACTTCCTCGGTGACGGCATGCGCGACGCCGCCGACCCCTACGCCTGACCGGAGCAGACTGATCATGGCGCAAGAAAATATGGCGCAAGAAAATATGGCGACAAACGACATCATTCTCGAGGTCAAGGACCTCGTCACCGGCTTCGAGCTGCGTTCCGGCCCCTTTAAAGCCGTGGACGGAGTGAGCTTCAACCTGCGCAAGGGCGAGACGCTCTGCGTGGTGGGTGAATCGGGCTCCGGCAAGAGCGTCACGGCCCGCTCTATCCTGCAGATTGTCGGTACGCCTGGCCGCATCATGTCGGGCGAGATCAACTACCATGGGCCAAACGGCGTCATCGACATCGCAAAGCTCGATCCGCGCGGGCGGGACATCCGCCGGCTGCGGGGCTCCGACATCGCCATGATCTTCCAGGAGCCAATGACGTCCCTGTCGCCGGTCCATACCATCGGCTTCCAGATCATCGAATCGATCCGCCTGCACACGAAAGCGACCAAGGACGAGGCCCGTCAGCGCGCCATCGCCCTTTTGCGCCGTGTCGAGATCCCGAACCCCGAGACGACCATCGACCGTTACCCGTTCGAATACTCCGGCGGCATGCGCCAGCGCGCGATGATCGCCATGGCGCTCGCCTGCAAGCCGAAAATCCTGATCGCCGACGAGCCGACGACGGCGCTCGACGTGACAACGCAGGCCGAAATCCTGGACCTGATGCGGGAGTTGCAGCGGCAGGAGGGCATGAGCGTGCTCTTCATTACGCATGACATGGGCGTTGTCGCGCAGATTGCCGACGAGGTGGCCGTGATGCACCACGGCAAGCTGGTGGAGAAAGCGCCGGTCGACAAGATTTTCCATGCGCCAGAAGCGCCCTACACCAAGATGCTGATCGGCTCCGTGCTGAAGCTCGAGAGCCGCGCCGAGAAGAAGGCGCCCCTGCTGGACGAGGCCGCCGCGATGGCACGGCCGAAGCTGCTGGAAGTGACGGGCCTCTCCAAGGAATACATCACTTCCGGCAGCTTCTTCAGGAGCAAGGCGACCGTGCTGAAGGCCGTCGATGCGGTGGATTTTACGCTCTACGAGGGCGAATCTCTGGGCATCGTCGGCGAATCCGGCTCCGGCAAGACCACGCTGGGCCGTGCCATCATGCGCATCATCGAGCCGACTTCTGGCCAGGTGAAGCTGAAGCGCGGCGATGGCTCCATTGTCGAGATGAGCAAGCTCGACAAGCGGGCGCTCCGCGAGGCCTACCGCGAGCTGCGCATGGTGTTCCAGGACCCGTTCTCCTCGCTCAACCCGCGCATGACGGTGGGCGAGATCATCTCCGAGCCCATCCGCGTCAACAAGCTGATGGACGAGGCGGCGATGACGGCGCGGGTTTCGGATCTTCTGACCAAGGTCGGCCTGCCGGCATCGGCTGCCGAGCGCTATCCGCATGCCTTCTCGGGCGGCCAGCGGCAGCGCATCTCGATTGCCCGCGCGCTGGCACTGAAGCCCCGCCTGATCATCGCCGACGAGGCCACATCGGCGCTGGACGTGTCGATCCGCTCGCAGATCCTCGATCTGCTGATTGATTTGCAGGGCGAGATGAATCTCTCCTTCATCTTCATCAGCCACGACATCAGCGTCATCCGCTACTTCTGCGACCGCATGGCCGTGATGTACCGGGGCAAGATCGTCGAGATGGGACCGACGGAGCGGGTCTGTACCCGGCCGGAGCATGCCTATACGCAGGCGTTGCTCTCGGCGGTGCCAAAGCCAGATCCGCGTGACCGGACGCTGGGGGATCGGACAAGGTATCGCGGGGCGGCTTGAGGGTTTTCAACAAGGTTGGAACTGGAATCGGAAGATGAGACTGCCACTGACCCTCGCCGCAATTCTCCTCGCCACCACCGCCCTCGCCGAGCCGTTGGCCCCCAAACTCCTGTCCCGCATCGACCTTGCGTCCTTCGCACCGGACGGAGCCTATACCCGCAGCCAGGTGCAGTTCGGTGATCTCGACGGTGACGGGCGTTTCTCTGACTTCGTCCGCAGCCAGAATGGCCGCCGCTTCCAGGCTTTCCGCTGGGGTGGCACAGGCCAGCCGACGCTGCTATGGTCCTTTGAGAACCCGCTGGCAGAAAGCCTGCCGCTGCCGCCGGATCGCTATCACTACAAGCTGGTCGTCCATGACCTCGACGGCGATGGCAAGGCGGAGGTCATCGCGCCTGTTCCCATGGCCTCCGGCAGGATCG
>JBOFUS010000697.1:0-6431 GCA_051652685.1 Beijerinckiaceae bacterium | reverse complement strand
CGATCGCCGATCCAGTCAAAGTGATAACGCACACAACGCGCTACGAAATGCTCGGGGCCGCGGCTGTCGTCGTAATAGCTGTAGTCGCCGACCTCGATACGGGGGTCGTCGACAATCGCCTTGAGAAAGGCCGTGCCCTTCCAGCTCGCGATGGGATGCCTGATATCTGGCGAGGGGGCGGGCATGCCGAAGCTCGTGGCAAAGCATGAGCTCAGCCGCAAGTGGAAACATCTGAAAACTATTGCCAGGCGCGGAAGGCGTCCTCGAAAGCTTGCTGGCCGCTGACGCCCTTGTCGAGAACCATTGCACCCCGCCGACCGCTCGTGGTCGAGAACTCGATATAGACAAGGGGACGCCTGCGGATCATCTCCGTGTTGCGGGTGAGCGCAGGCTCCGCAAGGGTCAGCGCGATGAGGAAGACATTCTCCATCACGGCAACCCCCTGGCCGATCAGGCGATAGCCCGGCTGGTTTTCCACCTCGCGCATCTCGACGCCCAGGACATCCTTGACAGCGCCGACCTCGGATCCCGCCGCTGGCGTGAAGCGCAGTTGCAGCGTGTGCGAGGCCGGGAAAGCACTGTCGCGGTTTCGCCGCAGCGTGACCTCTGCGCGTATTCGGGCGTCGGGCACGTCGATGGTGCCTGTCACCAGTTGGTCAAGCGGCTGACCCTGCACACCACTGGCAGCCTCGTTGCGCCAGACCACAACACCAGAGCGCCCCAGGACATTCTCTGGCCGGTCAGTGCCTTCGAGGATGAGCACCATACGGTTGGCCACGGCAACGGGCGGCTGCACCGGATCGGGGCGAGGGGGCGGTGCCACCACAGGCCGCTGGACCGGGGACGGTGTGGGCGGCGAAGGTTGCCCCGGCTGGCCTATCCTGTCAGCCGGCTTGGCGGGAACCGCCTCCGGGTCCGGTTGAACCTGCGTGCGGCTCACAACCCGGTTGGTGACCGCAGGCGGCTCGTGCCGACGCAGAAAGGCGAGTGTCGCAACGGCGGCAACCACCACCATGCCGACCGCTGCGAACACGGCGAAGAACGGCTTGCGGTTGACTGGCTGCACCGTACGACGGGGTGCCTGGGGCCGAGCAGGCTCTGCCATCGGTGCATCGAGCGCCGGTAATTCAGGTTCCGACCACTGGTCAAACTCGAGCTCAAGCCGTTCTATGACCGCGTCGAGCGCGGCGAGTTCACGCGCGGCAACGCCCGGGGAGCTTGCGGAATCAAGGCCCGACAGCTGGCGGTTCAGGGCACCCCGGGCGCGCCCATAGATATCAGCGCGCGCCTCCGCCGTGTTGGGATCAAGACCCTGCACGGCCCGTGCGAGAAGGGGATAGTAGTCGGCCATATCGCTACGCCTATCCCTCGAAAGGGTTGCGCATCAGAATTGTGTCTTCGCGCTCGGGACTGGTGGACAGGAGTGTCACCGGCGCCCCGATCAGTTCCTCGACGCGACGCACATACTTCACAGCCTGCGCGGGCAGTTCCGCCCAGGAGCGCGCGCCCGCCGTCGACTCGCTCCAGCCAGGCATCGTCTCGTAGACCGGCTTGAGCTTCGCCTGATCGGCGGCATTTGCAGGAAAATGATCTATAATACGGCCATCGATGGCATAGCCTGTGCAGATGCTCAGGTTTTCGAACCCGTCAAGCACATCGAGCTTGGTGAATGCGATGCCGTGGACGCCGGAAGTACGGATAGCGTGGCGCACCAGAACGGCGTCGAACCAGCCGCAGCGGCGCTTGCGGCCCGTGACAGTTCCAAACTCATGTCCACGCTCGCCGATGCGATCGCCCACAGTGTCGTGGAGCTCCGAGGGGAAAGGCCCCTCGCCCACCCGCGTTGTGTAGGCCTTGGCGATGCCCAGCACGTAACCGACGCTCGAAGGCCCGACGCCGGAGCCGGTAGCCGCCTGCGCCGCAACGATGTTGGACGATGTCACATAGGGATAGGTACCGTGATCGACGTCGAGCAATGAGCCCTGCGCGCCCTCGAAGAGAATGCGCTTGCCATCGCGGCGCAGGCGATCCAGCAACACCGGGATGTTGTCCAGATGCGGCAGCAAGGTGGGCGCAACCGCCAGAAGCTCGGCCTGAAGGGCGGCGGCGTCCACAGGTACGATATCAAGGCCGCGCCTGAGTGCATTGTGATGGGCCAGCAGCCGCTCGATCTTGGCGGGCAGGCTCGCTGGATCGGCGAGATCGACCACGCGCAGCGCCCGCCGGCCGACCTTGTCCTCGTAGGCCGGGCCGATGCCGCGCTTGGTCGTCCCGATCTTCATGCCGGCGGCGGCGGCCGATTCACGGTAGTGATCGAGTTCACGGTGCAACGGCAGGATGAGCGTTGCATTCTCTGCAATACGGAGGTTTTCGTGGCTGATGGCGACGCCCTGGGCGCGAAGTTTCGCGGTCTCCTCGACGAAATGCCACGGATCGACCACGACGCCGTTGCCGATGACGGAGAGTTTGCCGGGGCGCACGATGCCCGAGGGCAGCAGGCTGAGCTTGTAGACCTTGCCGTCAATGACCAGCGTATGACCGGCGTTGTGCCCCCCCTGGAAACGCACGACGACATCGGCCTGCGCGGAGAGCCAGTCGACGATCTTGCCCTTGCCCTCGTCGCCCCACTGGGCGCCCACCACGACCACGTTGCCCATCGGCATGACCCTCGCGCGAACATATCAAAGTTTCAGGGTGCGGCTAAACCCGGGGCGAGGCGCGGCGGAGCCCGGGAAAGCCTGTCGTCCGCGCCGGGCTTGTCCCATCGGCGGTTAGGCGAAACAAGGGGCAAGGTAAAGCGCAACTTCCGCGGCGCGCGCGCTTTCCGCTTGGTGACGCAGCGGAATCTTGCGACAGAAGCACGTCAATCCCCGCCGGAGCCGACCACACATGCGCCGCCGTTTCCATACGCTCGACGTCTTCACCGAGACGAAACTCGCCGGCAATCCTCTTGCTGTCGTCCTCGACTGCGATGGTCTCTCGACCGAGACGATGCAGGCGATTGCCGCAGAGTTCAACCTGTCGGAAACGGTGTTTGTGCTGCCGCCGGACGATCCCGTGAACACGGCACGCCTCCGTATCTTCACGCCGAAGGCCGAACTGCCCTTTGCCGGCCATCCCACCGTCGGCGCCGGGGTGCTGATCGGCTTGCTGCGCGCGCCGGAAATGGCGCGGGGCGCGGGCGTCGTTGTGGCGCTGGAAGAAAACATCGGTATCGTGAAGGTTGAGGTGCGCCAGCAGCAGGGCCGTGCCGCGCGCGGCATCTTCGGACTGCCGCGCCTGCCGGAGAAGCTCCCGCGCGACAGGTCGGACCTGGCAGAAATCGCCTCGGCGCTGAACCTCACCATCGACGATATCGAGACCAGCGGTTGCCATGCGGCAGATTTCTCTGCTGGCGTGCCCTATGCACTTGTTCCGGTCAGAAGCGTGGAAGCGCTGGCGCGCGCCAGACCGCTGGCGAATGCTGCCTTTGATGCGGCCTTCGGCGGCGACCGTCCGGTCGCGCCGTATCTTTACGCCTCTCTCGGCGAGAACCGCTGGCGAACGCGCATGTTCGCGCCGCATCTCGGGCTTGCGGAAGACCCCGCAACAGGCTCCGCCGCAGCAGCCTTCGCCGGGGCAGCCATGGCCTTCGGCGAGCCAGACGACGGCGTCCACCAGCATATTCTGGAGCAAGGTGTCGAAATGGGCCGCCCGTCCGAAATTATCCTGACTCTGACGGTTGCAGGCGGTGCATTGCGTGAAGCCACGATTGGCGGCGCGGCCGTCATCGTTGCCGAGGGGACGATGGAGATCTGATGTCGCACCGCATAACCCCGCTTCGCTCTGTGGATGCGCGCCTCCAGCCAGTAGACTGGCCTTTCGCCCAGGAACGACGCGCCGAAATCGACACGCATTGGGCCAAGATATCCTCGGAAAAGCTGGGCATGTTCAATGGGACTGTGCTGCTTCAGCATGGCTGGGAGCTCAGTGATGGGTGCTACCGCTGTGCCTATTCGCCCGTGGATTATGCAAGCTTTATCGCCTGGATCCGGTTTGGCGCACCCGGCGTTCCGCGCCGCAATGGTTTCGCTATGGCAGCGCTTCAGGCCGCCGATGGAGCGTTCATTCTTGGCAGGATGGGCGAGCAAACCGCGAATGCCGGCCTGACCTATTTCGCTGGCGGCACACCGGATATGCACGACGTGACCGCCGACGGCCGCGTCGATCTTGACGGCAGCATGCGGCGGGAGCTTTTCGAGGAAACACTGCTTCGACCGGAAGAGGTTGTGATCGGACAGGACTGGACGCTGGTCGAGGACGGCTCTCGGGCGGCATTTCTCAAGCCGGCACGGCTGCCTTATCCGGCAGATGAGGCGCGCAGGATTATCCTTGAGCGGCTTTCGGCAGAAACGGAGCCCGAGCTCCAGGACATCGTGATCGTGCGAACTCCAAACGAGATCGACGTCGCAACGACACCGCTCTTCGCCGCCGCCTACATGGCGCGGGCCTTCTCAGGCGGCGGCTGAACTGGCATTCGACGGGCGTAACGGACGAAACCCGCCACCGAACATGCGTCCGCTGATGCGGCGCGCCAATCCGCGAGGGCCCGGCCGGAGTTCGACACGCAGCGCGTGCAGTGCCTCGACATCAAGGCCAATGCCCGTCAACCGGCGCCCGTTCGCCGGCGACACAGGCAGCCCGAGTTTCCGGCCGATTGCCCCGATCAGGGCCGCCTCGGCGTGGGGGTGGCTGACACCGGGACCAACGAGCCGCCAGAGCCATGCCCGCGTCCTTGAGGAGATGACCACGGCCCCGAGTGCTTGCGGTCCTCCGGGGGTCAACGCAAGCAGCAGTCGGCCGTCAGCCGCAAGCCCCCGCGCCATTGCCCGCACGAAGCCAGCAGCGGCCGGATCATGCACCAGTGGCGCGTATCCGGTTCCCGCCTCCAGGACGAGGATACGTTCCAGCAGCGCCGGAGCATCGTATGATTGCTGGCACATCTCGACAACCGGGGCTGGAAGCAGCGCGCATTCGGCGGGCCGGAAATCCAGCCCGAGCGTTTCCGGCGCATCCGGTGCAGATTCGACAGCGAGCCCCAGCGAGGATGTCGTTGCTGCCAGGAGCGCGCGAAAACGCGACAGGAACGGCACAGACGTCCAGCTCAGGGTGCCCGGATGATGCCTCAGGCTGGCGATGCTCTTCAGCAACACGCGCAGCACGGAAGCCGCGAGCAGTTCGTCGGCAGCAAGAAGCGGAACAGACACCGGCTGCCAGGCATGCGACCACGCCTGCGCCTCCCGTGGGCCAAACGCGAGGACACTGCTGTTCTCCGCCCTCACGGCCGGGCGCAACGGTTGAAAACCGACAAGGCGACGACTGTTGCCTTCGGCCCGCCAGACGAGTGCCGCAACCAGATCTGCCGGCGAAAGATCGTGCTGGATCAAGGGCAGCAGGAACGCTGGCGACAGGAAAGGGTTGTCGTCGAAACTGTTCTGGGAAAGTGCCTTCCATGCAGGGAGGATCGTTTCAAGACGCGCAGCGGGAAGATACTCGATCTGAAGGTTTTCGGGAACGCGATCCGGCTGGGACCACGCGGTGGTCTCGATGCGCACTGCGGGCTCCGCTTCCACCAGTTTGCCGGAAAGATCGACCATGTGCTCTCCCTGTCTCGGCTGACTGTCACCATTCCGGGACGGGTGACACACTGTTTGCGCCAATCTGGCACGATAGCCCGATACCGGACCGGCAGCCGCATCGTCCTGTTCAATTTCCATGCCGGTGTTGAACTGTCTTGCTCGCCCCGGTCACGCCGTGGCTGACGACACTGCAGCAAGCGCCGCAAGCAGCCAGCCGCCGATGAGCAACACACCGCCCGCCGGCGCGGCATAGGGGAACAAGCCTCCGCCAAGAAGAGAGCGCGACGCGAGGTCGCCGGCGAAAAGGACTGCCCCGAGCGACAGTCCGGCGGACGCATATTGCAGGAGCCGCGCGTCGGCCAGACCCTGCTTGCGACAGGCGACAAGCGCCAGGATGGCAGGCGCATGCAGCAGCAGGAACTGAGCGGCGGTTACAGCGTTCGCGCCGCCGCTTCCGCGGTGTGCGGCAAAAGCCCAGAGTGCGACCCCCGCCGCGCCCATCAGTGCGGCAAGCAGAATGTAGACGCGGGAAGCGGTCATCATGGTATCCTTCTCATCCAGGGCAAGACTGAATTGCCGGGTCATGCGGCCCGACCATGCTGCGATCGGGCGCAGCGGTGCTTGAACTTCTGTCTGACAAGCTCCTATGGTCGGCGGCGTCAAGCGCTCCTCACGCCTCCGGAAACCAATGCCCGACTTCGATCCCAAATCCCGCCGCGGCCGCCCCACATTCACGGACCAGGAGGCCCTGGATTTCCACTCGCGCGGCAAGCCCGGCAAGCTTGAGATCGTGCCGACCAAGCCCATGGCGAC
>JBOFUS010000696.1:0-6789 GCA_051652685.1 Beijerinckiaceae bacterium | reverse complement strand
TCGTGGCGGTGTCACGCCGTTTCGTCGAAGGCGCGCGCGCTGTCACCGACGGGCAGTTCAAGGGCTGGTCACCCAACTGGATGCTGGGCCAGCGGCTCGCCGGCAAGCGGCTTGGCATCATCGGGCTTGGCCGCATCGGCGCTGCGCTCGCCCGCCGCGCCAAGGCTTTCGGCATGCAGATCCACTACCATAACCGACGACCGGCCGCCGCCCGCATCGAGCAGGAGCTGGAAGCCACCTACTGGGACAGCCTCGACCGGATGCTGGCGCGGATGGATGTCGTGTCGGTCAACTGCCCGCACACACCCGCAACTTTCCACCTGCTCTCGGCGCGACGGCTCAAGCTGATGCAACCGCACGCCATCCTCATCAACACCGCGCGCGGCGAAGTGGTGGACGAGACGGCGCTGGCGGAGCTGCTGGAACAGGGCAAGCTCGCGGGTGCCGGCCTCGACGTCTTCGAACACGAGCCCGAGATTCCACCGCGCCTGCTGCGCCTCGCCGAGCAGGGCAAGGCATTGCTGTTGCCACACATGGGTTCTGCCACCCGTGAGGCGCGCGTAGAGATGGGCGAGAAGGTGATCATCAACATAAAGACGTTCACCGACGGGCACCGCCCGCCGGACAAGGTGTTGCCGGGGGTGGATTGAAGGGGGAGCGAAGCGCCCTTTGCACGATTCAGGGCTGATCCAAAAGGCCTTCATTTCCAGATCATTTCCTGAAGTCGACTGAACGCGTGGATTCACGAGGTGGAATGGATCAGTCCGGGCGACCCTGACAAAAAGGACGCGACCTATGCGGGAGTGCGGACGCAGGTGCGGTTCTGAAACAGATACGTTTGCCCTGTCGCGCGTCAGGTGCCCGGTAACCACAGGTCGTGGAAAAGACTGCAGGAGCCGATTTTCAGGAACGCAGGCCATCAGAAGAGCTTCTTGCCAACGAAGTCACGTTGGTAAGCGGCACGTAAGTTCAGTGCGATCTATTCTCCGGCAGGAAACGGAGAGAACAGATGATCTCGTATTCAGGCTCGGGTTTGCGGAACTACGGTAACTCGCTCAATAATCAGGCTGGCAGCGCCTTCGATTCGGCCAGTGACTCGGCGCGGCGCCAGCAGGACGAGTATCGAAAGTCGCAGGATTTGCGTGATAAGGCTGATTCCCTGCAACGCAAAGCGGACGACGCCCAATTGAGGGCCCAACTCAGTTATACGAAGGCAGACAGGGCACAAAGCAGTCTGGATGATCGCCACGGCTGGTTGAACCAGCTAGACAGGGTAAAGTCGAGCAACGACGCGTCGGAGCGTCGATATGAAAAGAGTACAAAATTCCAACTGGAAAATGATCTCAAGAGTAAGCAGGAACAAGCTCGCAGCTTGCAAAATTCCGCCCAAGCGGACGCTAGATCCGGAAATAAAAACAGTTTTGCGGCAAGTAGACTCAGATCCCTGGACCGCGAGATTAACGACTCTGCGAATAGGGTGGAGCAAGCCCAGGAAGAAACGACCCGCAGCGAAGCTGTCCGAGATAACAGTTCGAAATTCGCTGTTCGCGAACGGGATCTGTCAACCCGCGAGATGCGGCATCAAATCACCAAGCAACTTTCGAAAGCTGAACACGAATCAGAAATGGCACAAATGCACGCCGGCTCCGCAGAAATGTATGGAGAACTAGCGGAACAATACGCGCGGAATGGTGATCAGCATGGAGCACAGGCGAAGCAGAGCGCGGATCGTGGCGCACGTTTGAGCAAGCAGGCCCAACTGGAACTGAAAGCGGCAGATCAGGCGGACATGGAGGGGCAGCGTTTCGATCAGAGGCTGCGGAGAGACTCCAGTCGGCTAAACTGGGAGTCCTGACCTCTGCTCCACAGGCTTCGGACAACGGCTATCTCGTCAGCGCCGGCAACAAGGCCTCATCCAAGCAAGGCTTGGGCGGTCTGGGTGGCATGATGGTCGGCGGTGCCGCGGGAGCCCCCTCCAGCCAGGGTTCCGGCACCCTTGCCGCTCCTCTGACACGCCAGCAGGCGGTCTCGCGTCTCAACAAGATCTCGAGTGTGCACATGACCACATCCCAAGCGCAGGGGAATGTGGGTTTCCGCGGTTTCTTCAACAACCTGACGGGTGTCGGAAACCGCAGCAGCGCCATTGAATTGTCATCAGCCAATCAGATGCGCGAGGCGGGCATGCGCATCATGACCGATCGCAATTTCGATCCCCGGAAAGCCAACAACTTCCTGCAGACCTACAATGCAAGCGTGTCGGAGTGGTCAGGCCGGACGTACAGCACCAATGCAAACTTCTCGCGGGACGCGGCCGGCTTTTCTGGCACTGTGCAGCGAACCATTCCGGGTCTCGTCAACCTCGGCGTGACGGTTGCCACCGGCGGCAACCTCAGGGCCGGCGCTGCGGCCGGAGCTTTCACCTCCGGCATTTACAGCGGCATCAACGAGACAGTCGGAAACCGGCTCAACGTCTCGAACCGTGCGATCAACGATGCGGGCGGCTCCACGGGCCGGCGCGGGATTGGCGACCTGCTGATGCAAGGTTCGACAGCGATCACGGCACCGGCGCGCTTCCTTGGCCCCGCCGCCGGCCTCAACAACCCCACAACCCGCCAGATGATCACGCAGGTCGTGAAGGTGGCTGGCTTCGAAGCCGTCCGCGATACGGTCGCGTCGGTCGGCACGCGCAAGCTTTCAGGAGACCTCCCGAAGAACTACAGCGCAGGCGACTTCGTGCGCGAACTCGCCGGCAACGCGGTGACAAACGGTGCCTTTGAAGGCGGCGGCGCAGCGTTCAAGAAGCTCAACAGCATCGTCACCCGCAGGACCGGGGTCGATCTTCCAGGTCATGCGGAAGCCACACGCGGAGCCACCACAACCCGCGTCTCGCTGGGCGGCGGTGCGGTGTTCACGGGTGTGGGGTTGGCAAATCTGGCAGGCGGCGCAATCGAGAAGTTGCCCAAGTTCCTGCAGGCAGGACCAGGTGCGATTGTGCGCGATGCCATCGACCCCCTCCGGAACATCGACTCCAGCTTTAAAGTTGGCTTGCAGATGGACTGGGGTACCGATGGCAAGCTGGTGAAGCGGGCGCCGGTCGTGCCCACGGCTCCGGACGTCAGCAATCCGGGCGCGAATGCGGGCGTGCCTGATGTCGAGATCGAGAAGCCGAAGAACAGGCTCAGGGAAACCCTGCGTGAAGCGGGACAGCAGGGCCGCTCGACGTTGATCGGCGCGCGCAGTTTCGTCCTGAACAACGTGAAAAACAGCGTCGGATCGGTGATCAGTCCGGTCAACACGCTGATCGACAGAACGCCAGGTTCCTACAACTGGATCGACGAAGCCCTCAACTTCGACAAGTTCAAGCTTCCGGAACGCCTCGGCTTCAACTTGAGCACAGCACCTACCGACAGCGCCTTCAAGCAGACCAACACCCATGTGAATGATGTGATCAAGGGATTGGTGGGCAAGGACGAGGGCATCATGAAGAAGCTCGTCGGCGCTTTCCTTCCGTCGCTGGATGCCTCCGAAGGCATTTCGTTCGATCCGGCCAAGGCACTCAAGAACGGTCAGTTCGAACGGGCCGCCAACGGTTCGCTGGCGATCTCCGGGGCGGTGGATAACGGCACCACGGTAACGCTGACCAAGCCGCTCGACATTGGCTACAAGCGGAGTGTGTCGGTGGGCATCAAGCCCGGAAGCCTCGTAGACGTTGGTACCAGCAACAGTTTCGGCAAGGGCATGTCACGAAAGTACCAGCTTCCGGCCGGCACTGTGATGCCAAAGGTTGTCTTCGATCAGATCAGCAGCGGCATCAACTCGATGAGCAACTTCGCTCGGAAGGTTTCGCCGGGCAAGGGCGTTGGTCAGGTAGAAATCGCTGTGCCAATCTCGCGCAACATACTTCAGGGCAAGAACCATAATGTTGGTCCTGATTTCGACAATCTGTTGCCGGCAAATGTCAATCTGAACCCGTCTTACGTCTCCCTGCCGACCTCGATGAAGAATTTCCTCGATGTGGCTCCCGGACTGAAGCCGCTGGAAGACGTTAAGAGTAACAAGGCTGGCATCTCGGTGAAGACCAGCCTTCCGTTCACCCTGGAAGTGTCGCTTGAACTTGCGGTGGAATTCTCGACCAACGTGGACAAGCGCGCCGAGCTTCTTGCGAAGCTGAAAGAAGCGGGGGTGACGCCCGGGAAAGCCGACAAGATGATCGACAATCTTGTCCGTGTCATCAAGCTCTCGGTGCGGGACAGGGATAGCCGGAACTGATGGTCAGGCCAGCCGTTGACGGAAGCGCAGCGGCCAGGATCCACACACCTAAGACACCGGGGCAGCGCCGAAAAGTCGCTGCCCTGGCCCTATCAAGACCCTTTGGGCATCGGGTGTTGCACGCCCCTACCCCACCCGCGCCTCAGCCGACAGTTCCGGCCGCTGGTTCAGCGTCTGGAACACCACGCAATAGCGCTCCGTCAGCTTGAGCAGCGTGTCGATCTTGTCCTGCGGGGCATCGGTGTCGAGGTCGAAGACGAGGCGGATGGCCTTGAAGCCCACTGCTGCGTCCTTGGCGATACCCAGCGTGCCGCGGAAGTCGAGATCGCCCTCGGCGCGGACGGTGCCTGACCTGAGCGGGATTTCCAACGCCGTTGCTACCGCCTTCAGTGTCACGCCGGCACAGGCGACGAGCGCCTCCAGCAGCATGTCGCCGGAGCAGAGCTCCGCGCCCGATCCGCCCGTAAGCGGATGCAGCCCGGCGGCGGCGATAGCTCGGCCGGTCTCGATGTTGCAGGCAATCTTGTCGGCATCCAGCGTACCGCGCGCCTTGAGCGTGATGGTCGCGGCGGTGGCGTTCTCGCGGTAGCTGTCCTTGAGCGGGGCCTGCATCGCGCGGAGGGCGGTGGCATCCATGGGCGTGTTCCTTTGTGTTGATTGGTCAGTTCACCGTCATTGCGAGCAAAGCGAAGCAATCCAGCACAACGCCGGCCGCAAGCACCGACGATGGAGCTTGATTCTGAGCCGTAGGCTGGATTGCTTCGCTGCGCTCGCAATGACGGGCAAGGGCTTGCCAGCAACATTGCCCTCACCACCAGCCGGCGGCAAGGGCGGGCGCTGGTATCTCGGTGATCGGCTTGGCAAAGGACGCGTCGAGTGCGGCGCGCACGCGGCGTTCTGCGGTCGCGAACCCGTCGTCGCTGCGCTCACGCGGTCGACGGGAAACGATCAGCACCTCTTCAGAGATGCGGCCGGGCTTTGGCGCAAGCACCACAACGCGGTCAGCCAGCGTCACAGCCTCCGGGACATCGTGGGTGACGCAGACCAGCGTCGGTCTGTAGGCAAGCCAGAGGGCGATGGTCTGCCGGTGCAGGCTCTCGCGCATCGCGGGATCAAGTGCCGAGAACGGCTCGTCCATCAGCAGCACCTTGGGTCGGGCGACAAGCGCGCGGGCGATGGCGACACGCTGCGCCTGTCCGCCGGAAAGCTCCTTGGGCAGCCGCTGGCCGTAGCCGCCGAGCCCGATGAGATCGAGCGCCTCGGACACGCGCCGCGCCTGCTCGGGCTTGGGCAGTTGGTCGATGCCGAAGGCGATGTTGTCCGCCACTGTCAGCCACGGCAGCAGGCGCGGCTCCTGAAACACCAAACCAATGGCCGGGTGCGGCCCGGCAACCTCATCCCTGTCGATGATAATCCGGCCCCGGCTCGGCCTGTCGAGCCCCGCGATCAGCCGCAGCAGCGTGGACTTGCCGCAGCCCGAGCCGCCGAGCACCGCGACGATCTCGCCCTGCGCCACATCGAGGCTCAAGCTCCGCAACGCTTCTGTGCCGTTGGCGTAGGTCTTGGATATGCGCTCCAGCTTAAGCATGGCCTACATCCCTTCGCGGGCATCGATGCCGCGCGTGTCCTGCCAGGCGATGAGCCGGCGGGTGAGGAGAACGAGCAGCCCGTCCGTCAGCTTGCCGAGCACGGCGAAGGTGACGAGGGCGGCGATGATCTGCGCCGGGCGGCCAAGCTGCTGGCCATCGACCAGCAGATAGCCCAGCCCCTCCGACGCGCCCATGAACTCGGCCGCGACGACGAACATCCAGCCGAGCCCCAGGCCACCTCGCAACGCCAGGATGGTGGCCGGCAGGATGGCCGGCAGCAGCACGCGCTTCACCATGGCCATCCGCGACAGGCGGAAGACGCGACCGACCTCGATGATCTTGCGGTCGATGGAGGCGATGGCCCCGATCACGCCGAGATAGACGGGGAAGAACACGCCAACCGCGATGAGCACCACCTTGGAGGCTTCGAAGATGCCGAGCCAGAGAATGAACAGCGGCACCCAGGCAATGGATGGCACGGCGCGGAGCGCCTGCAAGGTCGGATCAAACACTTCCCGCACCAGCCGAGATGCGCCGGCGAGCGCACCAAAGGTAAGGCCCGCCGCACCACCCAGCGCAAAGCCAGCCGCGACGCGCAGCAGCGTGGCAAGCGCATGAGTCTGGAGTTCGCCAGCCGCCGCCAACTCCTTGAGTGTCGCGAGTATGACAGAGGGCGGCGGCAAGAGCCGCCCTTCCGCCAGCCCGAAGCGCACCGCTGCCTCGTGCAGCAGCGCAAGGCCAACCGGCAGCGCAAAAGGCAGGAGGAAGCGGCCAGCACGCCTGTGCGAAGCGGGCTTCGGCATCCCGGTTTCAGTGGCGGCAGCCAACTCGACGGTCGTCACGTTTCAATCCTCAAGGGTGAAGGCTGATCGCCTCAGTTCGTCAGCGCTTTTGCCGGGCCGGCGTCGATCAGCGCGTCGACCGCGGCCTT
>JBOFUS010000695.1:0-2970 GCA_051652685.1 Beijerinckiaceae bacterium | reverse complement strand
CCTTGCCGGCAAGCACGCCATTGTCGGCAATGTACGCGGCATGGGCCTGTTCCAGGGTGTCGAGCTGGTCAGCAACCGCGAGACCAAAGCGGCCCTTCCGGAGAAAATCGTGCAGGCCATCGTGGCCGATTGCATGAGCAATTCCGCCGTGATCATCGGCGCGACCAACCGTTCACTGGAAGGACTCAACAATACGCTGTGCCTGAGCCCCGCCTATATCGTAAGACGCAGCGACATTGACGAGATCGTAACAGCCATCGATGGTGCGATGACCCGCGTGATGACGGCGCATTGACCCCTGCCATCATCAGGCCTGGCATGAACGATGGCCGGGAGAGTTCAGACTGCGGGCGCAAGTCAGCCCTGCCCGAACGCTCCCGCGTCCTTACCCCCAGGCCGCGATCACGGAATCCGCATCCGTCACCACCGATACCTGCTGCAGGGCGTAGTTGACGGAAGCCGTATGCCACTCGGCATTCATGGTTGAGCAGCAATCCTCCGGCACCAGCATGTAGTAGCCTTTGTCGGCCCCGCTGCGCGCCGTGTGCTCGATCGACATATTGGTCCAGGCACCGGTAACGATCACGATGTCGCGGCCGAGCGCCTTGAGCACGTTTTCGAGGCGGGAGCCTTCCCATGCGCTCATGCTCTGCTTCCGGACGACATGATCGCCGGTTTTGGCTTCCAGCCCTGGCACGGGCGCAACGCCCCACGTCCCTTGCACCAGTGCATTGGCATCGGCGAGGCCTTCGAAAAGCGGACAGTTCAGCTTTCGGCCCGGGCAGCCGGGCTCCACCTCGAACCAGACATGGATGACAGCAACCCCCTTTTCCCGCGCTGCCGCCGCGAGGCGCACGCCATTCCCGATGGCGTTCTGCTCCTTGCAATGAAGGGGTGAACCGGAAGCGGCAAAAGCGCCGCCTTCCATCACCACGTCATTCTGCATGTCCTGGATGACAAGTGCACAGCGGGCTGGATCGAGCGCGTAACCGGTTGCGGCTTTTTTCGCGCCGTTGGCTGCGACGGTAGCCGCCGGCCGGACATCAACGGGACCAGACCCGGAGCGAGCCGTATTGCCGCCCGCTATCATGTAGGGCTCGAACCTTGGCCCGACCTTGAGGTCAACAGAATAGAGCGAGTGCGTGGCTGTCAGGAACAGCGTGCGGAACTCCGGCCCGCCCCATGTCAGATTGCCGACCAGTTCCGGCACACGGACCTTGCCGATAAGCTCCCCATGGGGTGCGTAGACCCAGACGCCGCCGGGAGCGCAGACCCAGATGTTGCCCTTCGCATCGCATTTCATGCCATCCGGCACGCCGGGCTCAGACGGCGATACGATACCGGAAGCGAAAACGCGGCCCATGCCGAGCAAGCCGTTCGGCAGCACATCAAAAACGCGGATCAGCTGCTGCACCGTGTCGTTGATATAGAGCCGCTTCTCGTCCGGCGAGAAACACAGGCCGTTCGGTTGTTCGAACATGGTCCGGTCGACGAGCAGTTGCGGCTGGCCGCCGCCTGGAGGCAGGCGATAGGCGCCCTGAAAGCCCAGCTGTCGCGGTCGCTCAACGCCATAGACAGGCATCCGGCCATACCAGGGATCGGAGAAATAGATCGCGCCGTCCGACTTCACCACAACGTCGTTGGGGCTGTTCAGTTCGCGGCCTTCGAAATGCGAAGCCAGCGTCTCGCGTCGCCCGTCCGGCCGCTCTCGCACGACGGTGGAGGTGGCGTGTTCGCACACGATGAGGTTCAGATCCGCGTCATAGGTCATGCCGTTGCATTTGTTCGCGGGACGCATGACCTCGCTGACGCCCGCCTTATCCCAGCGCCGCCGCACGTCGCCCGGCATGTCGGAAAAGAGCAGGTGTTGCTCTTTGGGATGCCAGATCGGCCCTTCCGTGAACTGATACCCCGAGCCGAGCTGCCGCACCGGCGCCCAGAGGTCGATAAGTTCGTTGAACGCGGGCGTCACGGCGATATGCGTGGTCATGGCGTACGGGCCTCCCTGCCCGGGCAGTATCTGGGTCAGGCAGCCGTCTTGCGGGACCGCGCCTTCACTTTGGCCGGCTTGGCGACCAGACGCAGGCCCAAAGCGCGCATGACGGCGAGCAGGGTCGAGAACTTTGGATCACCATCTGCCTGCAACGCCTTGTAGAGCGCTTCGCGGGTCAGGCCGGTCTCCTTCGCGATCTTTGTCATGCCTTTTGCACGGGCTACAACGCCAAGTGCCTGCTTGATCTCATCGCCGTCGCCGTCCTCGAAAACAGCTTCGAGAAAATAGGCGACGCGATCAGGCGTGGTCAGAAATTCGGCTGGATCGAACGGAGCGAGGCCAAGAGGGTTTTCATCGGTCGACATCATGGAACTCCCTCGCCATGGTTTGCGCCTTCGCGATATCCGCGGCTTGCGAAGACTTGTCGCCTCCGCAAAGCAGCAGGATCAGTTTTTCTCCCTTTCGGGTGAAATACAGCCGGTATCCCGGACCGTGGTCGATCCGGAATTCGCTGACGCCAAATCCAACTGACTTCACGTCACCGAGGTTTCCCGCCGTGATCCTGAGCAGCCGCCTTGCGATTGCGGCGATTGCTCGATCATCGCGGAGGCCGTCAAGCCATCGGACGAACGCCGCTGTCCGGATGATTTGGAACGCCATATCGATAACCACAGTTCACAATAATCGTCAACTGCAGTTCACATCGGGAACCAGTTCCGTGTGGGCAGGCTCTGCGTCATGGGACCAGGAATCGCCATGTCCATGCGACCGGTCACATAGCCCGCATGGACCTTGGCAGGCTTGTCATGCACCGGCAGCAGGAAGGTACCCATATTCGTCAGGCGCTTGATCGCGGCCTTCTCGGCCCGCTTGCTCATGCCGTGGTTGCCCGTGACCCGAGGCTCCATGTGGTGGATCTCGTGGTACGGATTCACCAGCTGGTCGTTGAAATCATAGATGACGTCGCCGCAGATGAT
>JBOFUS010000694.1:0-2836 GCA_051652685.1 Beijerinckiaceae bacterium | reverse complement strand
GACGCGCAGCACACGTCCTGTCGCATCGACCGCAACGATCGTCTCACCCAGCAGGCTCTCGCTTTCGCGACTGAAGATATCGCGGGCGGAGACCTCGCCCTTGCGCCGCGAAAGGCTGGCAGCAAGCGCCAGAACAAGTCTCGCGACCAACGCGGCCGCCAGCAGCCATGCGAGCCCGCCACTGAACGGAGCCACGACGTCCGATGCAAGGTTGGCCGCGATGCCGATGCTTCCGACACTCGCCAGCACCAGCAGCAGCGCACGCGAGCCGTAGCGGCGGCCGCCGAGCAGAAACGCCTCGATCCCGGCAACCATGATGAAGCCAGCAGCGGCGATTGGCGGCAGGCCGCGCATGACGCCCGCCGTCATCAGCGCACCAAGCACCAGCTGCGACAGCATGATGCCGCGTGACAGCCGCGCGGGCCGTCGCGTTTCCTGTGCAATCACGAAGGGCAGCAGCCCGGCGAGCAGTACAGCTGCGGTCGCAGCGACGGGCTCGGCAGCGATAAAAGCCAGAAGGGGGAAGGCCACCACGGCCAGAATTGCCGCAACAGAGCGCGCGCCACGGAAGGCTGCAAGGCGCGCTGCCGCATCCAGACCGCAGCCACGCAACAGTGCCGCCGATCCGTTGCGGTGTGGCGCGAGCGTCATCGCCAGGAGGTCGAAACCGGAACTCATCCCGGCAAAGGTGCGGCATCGACCTTAAATGAAGCCTAAGCTTGCGGAAAAAGCGAAAGTTCCCGCCGCTTCAAGCGGAGATGGTTAGGAAAGCCTCACTTTGATCAGTTGCCTTTGCCCTTGGCCAGCCATGATTTCGCAAGGGTTTTTTGCTATTCACCTTCACAGACCGGAAAGGATTTCCGCCATGCCGATTTTTCGCATTGCCGCCGCCATCGGCCTGCTCGCGCTGTTCGCGCCCGAGCAGACGAGACAGGCTGCCGCTTCGATCCTGGGCTACGCGGAGGAACGCAAGGCGGAACTTCCCGTCCCGGCCGAGGCCGCCATGGGCTATTGCCGCAGTGCGCCGGAGAAATGCGCCGCCATCGCCCGCGAGGCGATGCGTCACGCCAGCAAGCCTTGACGGCATGAGCCGGGGCGGCCATCTCGCAGGGCATGCCCGTCCCAAGTTTCGACGATATCGTGGAAAACCTGTCGGTCCTCGACGACTGGGAGGAGCGCTATGCCTATGTCATCCAGATCGGCAAAGCGTTGCCGCCGCTTGACGAGGCGCTCAAGACGGAAGTGAACCGTGTTCAGGGCTGCGCCAGCCAGGTCTGGCTTGCGACCGATCAGGGCGAGGGTGCTGACCCCATCATCACCTTCCGGGGCGACAGCGACGCCATCATCGTGCGCGGGCTTGTCGCCATCGCCATGTCGCTCAATTCCGGCAGGCGGGCCTCAGAGATCGCCACCACGGACATGATTGCTGCTTTTGACGGGCTGGGTCTCAAGGCCCATCTCTCGGCGCAGCGCTCGAATGGCCTTCGCTCGATGGTGGTGCGGATGAAGGCCGATGCCGCACGGGCGCTAGTGCCTGGTTGAACGTCGTTCATTTCTTCCAGGCAGGAGCTTGCGCCAGCTCCTTGTAGAAAAACGTCGCTGCGCAAGGCCGACCATCGGTGGCATAGGCGAAGCCCGGCACCGTACCAAAAGGTATCCAGCCCACGCGGCGGTAGAGACGGTCGCCGGCGCTTCCGGCTTCCGTGTCAAGCACAAGGAGCGTCTTGCCGGCGTCTGCTGCTGCCCGTTCGATTCCGGTCATCAGCGCTGCGCCGAAACCTCGGTTGCGCTGGCTTGAATGCACGATCATTTTGCTGATGTCTGCGCGATAGGGCTGGTTCGGCTGGGGCGCGAAGATGCACATGACCATGCCGACGATTTGTCCCTCCGCTTCGGCGGCAAGCCAGATGCGGTCCCCCTGGCGAAAACCGTCGAGCTGGCGCCGCCAGTATGCTTCCGCCTCGGCAAACGTGAACCCGGCCATGAAGTTGACCGAAGCGCCATGCTCCACCGCATCCACCAGCAGCGCGGCAAGAACAGGCAGCGCCTGCTCGATCTCTGCGGGCGAGAGAAGACGGACGGTGGCGGACAATGTGTGGTTCACGGGTAACAGCTTTCGTCTGGCATTGCGCTTGCCTGTCCAAGGGGTAAGGACACGCAAGTGCATGTCAACCGCAGGAATACCGCGATTGGACGATAACCAACCATTCCTTCCCGCCAACCACAACGGCGGGCCACCACTGCAAGATCCGCCTCAGGAAGATCCGCCCGTGCACGTGCCGGAGTGGGAGGACGGTGACGCGTGCGTCTATTTCCAGTGGAAGTCTGCCGTCAGACGCGCCCGCAAATCCGCGCCCCATGACATCGTGATGTTTCGCCTGTCGCGGGCGGAGGCGGCCGGTGTCGATTATGAAACATACCTGACGGAACTGCTGGAGCGCGGTAACCGTCTTCAGGCCGGCGATGATCCGGAGCGCCTGCGCAACCGCTGGAAGACAAGACCCCGCGCCATACCGAAGCCGCTCGGCGGCTGAGGCGGAAGAGCCACAGAAGCCAGCCATTCACGCCACGCGCGGCGTCGATCAGCGTTTCGCGTTGGCGTGAGGCCCGCATGCCATGCCATGAGCGCGGCCTCCGCCATGGCCATTTCCCCTCCCTCCCCCGACCGCAACGCGCTCGCCATCGCGACGCTGGCGATCTTCGTCCTCACCGTCATGGATGCGATGGTGAAAGGCCTTGGCGCGCGCTACGACGCCTTTGAGATCATGCTGTTCCGGCAGGGTTTCGGTCTGGTCTTTACCGTCGCGATCTTTCTGGCGCTCAGGCCTGGCTGGCC